>QQUD01000146.1 GCA_008501785.1 Chloroflexota bacterium | reverse complement strand
CACACCACAATCATCTCAAATAAAGTATTTTCGGCGTCATTTTTATCAAAATCGGGGTCAAGTTGACAATGCATAAACGCATCCATCCCGATTTCCAGCAGCGCCAACGCATCCTGATAAGCAAACATGTGCCGCGCATGTACCGCTGCAATCGGCGACCACTGAAACAACAGTGAATGTGCTTCCCCTTGCTGGGCATGAAAGATGATGCGGCCCGCCATTTCTTCCTGAACGGCCGCCGGTTGATGCCCCGCAATATGCGACAACCAAACCGCGCTGCGATGATGCAGCCGCTGCACGCGCACCGCCGAAATCGTCACCAACACCGCTTCACGCACCAAATCATGGTGAAATTGGTATTGTGTGGTGGAAACAGTGATTTCCCCCACCACAAGCCCCCACTGTAAGCCCAATTCCACCGCCTGCGCCACCTCATCCACACTGCGCCCGCTCACATGCTGCAACTGTGTCAATGTCGCCGACGTACCCAGCACCGCCAGACCTTCCAACACCTGCTGGCACCCTTCCGGCAAGCGACGTAAGCGACGCAACACCAGTTCCCGCACCGAAGCAGGCACAGGCAAATCGCCAGGAACCGTGTCTGAAGTGGCGAGTTCACGCAAAACGGCCGTTACAAACAGCGCATTCCCACCTGTCGCCTGCGCTAACATCTCCGCCACATGCCCCCGATACCCAGGAGCCAACTGCGGCCACAGATGCACCGCTAATTCGGCCACTTCGGCTACCGAAAATGGAGCCATCGTCAATCGCGGCAATCCGCGCCGACTCAAATCGTCGATCAGCAACGTCAAAGCAGGTGAATTCGTCGCTTCTTCCGTGCGATACGTGCCAATCAACAGCCAGGGCAACCGTTCGATGCGCTGCGTCAGGTAATGAAACAGGCGCAAGCTCGCTTCATCCGCCCACTGCAAATCGTCGAGAAAAAACAAGGTTGGTGTGTCGGCTGGTTGGGTGAGGAAATCGATAACGGCCGTATACAGCTGTTCCATCTCCACAAAAGTACCAGTTGGCTCAGACATATTTAGCTGCGGCAAACGTCGCGCCAACTGCGGCAGCAGCCGCGCCATAAACGTGCGTGTTTGTGGCAATAGCTGATCGATAGTGTCATCATCCAGCCGCTGCAAATGCTGCTCAAACAACGTCAGCCACGGTTCGTAAGGCAAAGCATGGCTCGATTCATAACAACGGGCGGTAAGAACCCCAGCACTGCGTACAGCCGCAGGGGCCACTTCGACGACGCTCAGTGCTGGCGTTTCCGACACCTGTGCGATCAACTCCTGCACCAACCGCGTCTTCCCCCCACCTGCCTGCGCCGCAATCGTGATCACGCTCCCCTGCCCTGATTGCGCCTGCTGCCACGCCATTTGCAGCGCCGCCAATTCCACCACCCGCCCTACAAAATCGCCCGTGACTAATTTAAGTCCGGTGGAAACACCTGCACTGAGCGCAGCCGGAGTGATAGTTTTCGAGACAATATGAGGTGGTAAGGCCTGCACTGAACGCAGCCGAAGTGGCCATTCACCTTCCAAATTCGCCACCAAACTTTGCAACGCTTCCCCTGGCTCAATCGCCAACTCCTGATGCAACAAGGCGCGGCATTGTGCATATTGCGTCAGCGCCGCATCACGTTGCCCTGTATGCGCGTACAGCCAAATCATTTGCGCATGTGCCTCTTCCAACAGCGGATTGTGCTGCACAAGCTGTTTTGCATAGGGCAGCGCCATTTCAAACTGCTGCTGCTCAATGTATTGCTGAACAAGCCTCATCAACCCGCGCTCCTGCAAATGACGCATCTGCGCCCGTTCAGCCAGCAGCCACAGCTCAAATTCTGGCGCGTCATTCAACATCAAGCCATTGAGGAGGTCAGCGCGGTAGAGAGAAACGCCTGCACTAAGCGCAGCCGTAGTGGCAGTTTGCACCGGTTCCACCGGCCGCCGACCTACATCCCTATCCAAAACACGGCGAAACGCCACCACATCCACCCAAACCACATCAAAATTTAGCCGCACCGTGCCACCATTGGTGTGCAGTACATGCGCCCCCACCTGCTTGCGAATCCGACTGAGCAGCACTGCCAACGCCCGCGCTGGCGCATTTGCCCCCTGGAAAAACATATCCATCAAGGCTTGGCGCGAGTGTGCCTGCCCCGTCACCGCCAAAAACGCCAGCAGCGCCCGCGTTTTCCGCCGCAGCGACAGCACTTTTTTATCAGATGTTATCGAAAATGAACCGAGTAGATGTAATTGAATGGGTTGCGGGTTGCTCATAGTGGAGCGATTTTACAGAACTTTAGGGGTGTGAAGCAATAAGGTGGTTGACGAAAACGGCCGTTTGCTCCACCAACCACCCTACCCACCTGTCCCACCCGTACAAGGCATTGTTTTTGACAAACGGCCGTTTCTCCCCTACATTTGCCGCGTGATCATTTGTTGGATTTAGTTTGGGATGTGGGAAACGGCCGTTTCAATGCCATATTTTATTGAAATAGTTTTTTCATCTCAAGCCATTGACAATCCGTAACAAAAACGCATAAATTTGTAAGACATCATAAGTGATCTTGCAGAGGAATAAAGTTAAAGCTGATGAAACAGCAAACAAGTTTTTCCCACGCCATAATTGAGCAACTTGGATACTATGTGTATCTTTTAATTGCTCCCGAAACGAACAAAGTATTCTATGTTGGCAAAGGAACAGGAAACCGCATCTTTGCACATCTGAACAACGCTCTCAATTTTCCAAAACAAAGCGACAAATTAGACACAATACGAGCAATTCGAGATAAGGGATTACAAGTAAAACATTTAATTCATAGACATGGTTTAACTGAAAAGGAAGCGTTCGAAGTTGAAGCTTCATTATTAGACTTCATAGGTCTAGAAGATTTGACGAACAAAGTCAGTGGTCATAATTCAATTTATCGTGGTCAGATGACGATCGCGGAAGTAATTGCAATGTACGAAGCGCCCATAATTGAGATTGCGGAACCAGCATTATTAATCACAGTGAACAAATTATTCCGACGTAGTATGGCTGAAGAAGACCTTTATGAAATAACACGTGGTAATTGGGTTTTAGGTACTCGGCGGCAAAAAGCACAATATGCATTTGCCGTTTACCATGGAATTGTGCGTCAAGTTTATGAAATCCAAAATTGGTTTCCTGCAATCGCAAGAAGTCAAGCACAAAAAACGAGAAAAAGATGGCGGTTTGAAGGGATTGTGGCAGAAGATTTACAGCATTATGTGGGCGGGAGTGTAGAAAACTACATTACACATGGGGCACAAAATCCAATTAAGTACTTAAACTGTTAAAAACAGATACACAAAAGAGGCTAGAATAACACACAAAGCCGCTCTTTGAACTTAGCGGCTTTGTATTAAACCGAAAACCTCCGGGAGGTGCAGCACCTCCCAGAGGTTAAAATTGCTAATTTCGCGAAATGGGCAGGCCAGCCATGCGCCAGCCAGATGTGCCACCAACGAGATTGTAAATTGTTTCGTAGCCGTTGCGCTCTAACAAAGCAGCAGCGGATTGACTGCGATTACCTGTGGCACATACGACGGTGACAGGACGGCCGTTTTTCTCAATCTCACCCAGCCGTGCCGAAACCTGCCCAAGTGGAATCGAGATCGCTTCAGGAATGTGGCCTTGTTGAAACTCCCACGGTTCACGCACATCCACCACAATGGGCTTGTTGCCATTGCCATTGACGATCAAATCGTTCAACTCTTGCGCATTCACATCTTGAATATCACCACTGGCAACAGGCAAACCCATCGATTCCCACACATCCAGCCCTTCAGACAGATAGCCAACCACTTTTTCATACCCAACCCGCGCCAGACTGTAAACAACATCGTTGATGTTTGCCTCATCGTCAGCCAGCAGCACAATCGGCACATGCGGCGGCAGCACAAAGCCAATGCGGTTGCTCAACTGATTGTCTGCTTCCATGTGAACCGAACCGGGTACATGCCGCTGTACGTAGTCTGCTTTGGCGCGTAAATCAAGCATCGCCGCCCCTTGTTGGAAATACAGAATGGAGTCGTTGATCGTCAGTGGTTTGATGGCAATTTCGCCAAGTGCTGCAGGGCCTTGACGGTTCATTTGTTTAATACGGCCGTGATTCCCCGGCTGTTCTGGCAAATTGTTCACATCATAGTCCACAAACTCATCGCGGCTGCGTGGCGTCAGTGCCGGATTAAAGCGGCGTTCGTAGCCTAAAGTCGTGCTTTTCATCGAACCAATCGACTTGCCACACAAAGAACCCGCGCCATGTCCCGGCAAAATGAGCAAACTATCATCCTGGTGCAGTAGTTTATCGAACAAACTGTCGTACATGTCGCCAGCCAACGCACGCGCCGCATCCAGTCCAACCAGGTCAGGGCGGCCAATGTCGCCCACAAACAGCGTATCACCCGTAAATGCTAGCCACGGTTCTTCGCTACGCGTCGTGTCCGACACCAGCAAGGTGATGCTTTCGGGGGTATGGCCTGGGGTGTGCATCACATTCAATCGCACGTTGCCGAGCGTGATGCTGTCACCATCTTTTACAGTTTCGTGCGCAAATGCCGCACCGGCTGCTTCATGAACGTAAATTTTCGCACCGGTACGCTGTGCCAAATCAGTATTGCCGGAAACATGGTCGGCATGGAGGTGTGTTTCGATGATGTACGTGATGGTCAAGTCGCGTTCCTGGGCAATATCCAAATATTTCTGTACATCCCGGTCTGGATCAATAACGGCCGCTACACCCTGTGATTCACAACCAATTAAATAAGATGCACAGCCGAGTCCTTCGATAAAAAATTGTTGATTAAACATGATTGCTCCTGAATTAGGTGTCAGGTATCAGCTTCCTCTTTGCTGACACCTGATACCTGACACCTGACTGCTTTTTTCTTTATGCCAATCAGTTTAATCGCAATACACTCGCCAGAGTAGACCCCTTCGACTTATAATCGGTATAAATAAAGTTTATGGGTAGTCCCAAAGGTGCGCCGCACTTCGGAAAGTGCGTCGCACCTGAATGTGGGGAACGATGATTGATTTATACAAGTTGGAGATTTTTAATGCAGTGGCGATGGAAGGCAGTTTTAGCAAGGCAGCCAAGGGGCTGACACTCACACAGCCTGCGGTGAGCCACCACATGCGTGATTTGGAAGCTAGTTTGACCACAACTTTGTTTGATCGCGGAGCGCGAGGCGTCACACTTACACCATCGGGCGAAACGCTGTTGGATTACACGCGCTGCATTTTGCAACTGGTGGCTGAAGCCCAAAATGCGGTGCAGCAGGTCAATGAACTGGCAGAGGGTCAGGTACGGCTCGGAGCCACACCAGATGCCGGTTTTTATTTGCTGCCACAGTGGATGCAGTCGTTTCACGGCCGTTTTCCCACCCTCACCACCTCACTGGCTACCGCCAACTCGACCGGCATCGTGGAGGCACTGCTGGCAAATGACCTCGATATTGGCTTCATCGAAGGTGAAATGTCAGTGGAACCGCCGCTGCAAATGGTTGTGTTACAGTCAATGCAGATGCTGGCGGTGATTGGTGAAGGACATGAGTGGTGGGAGGAAACGGCCGTTTCCATCCAATCCCTCGCTAATCATCCCGCCATCTTGCGCCCTCCGGGCAGCCATACCCACACCTGGATTCAGCGCATACTCGGTCAGCACAACATTTCACTCGAGGTGGTGGCCGAATTTGACAATCCTGAATCGCTAAAAAGCGCCGCCATTGCCGGGATGGGGTTCACAATCTTGCCAGAGTGGGCTGTTTACAACGGCAGCGGCGACGAGCGCTTGCTCGCGGTTCCCATCACTGGCGCAGATTTTAGCCGCACGTTGAAGCTGGTTTGGCATGAGGAAAGGGGGTTGACACGGCCGTCACAAGCCTTCCTCATCCACCTCTCC
>QQUD01000869.1 GCA_008501785.1 Chloroflexota bacterium | reverse complement strand
GAAGGGATGCCGCTCGAAGTTGTGCAAGAATTTCTCGGTCACTCCGACATCTCCACTACCCGCAATATTTACGCCCCTGTGTTAGGCGTTCACGTCGTCAGCGAATGGCTCGATAATGTAGACATGGCCCCCACCCAAGCTGCAAAAGAGAAAGGAGCGGACACAGATTAACACAGAAAAACACAGATTTTTAGAATGGCTATAGTGGTGAACCCGTTCCTTACTCAAATCCGCTGTTGCCACTCTAAAACCAGCTTTTAATCAAATCAAGAATCCCTAAAAAGTTAAGCGCCGAAATAACAACAACCGCAATCAACAAATAACGCACAAACTGCGCACCCCGTTTAACCGCCATGCGCGCCGCATACCAACCGCCAAATGCATTGCCAATCGCCAGCAAAATACCCATCCCCCAATGCACCTGATCATTAATCACGAACACCATCAAAGCCGCAACGGTGAAACAAAATACGATCAATGTTTTTACGGCATTAGAGCGTACCAAATCATACCCAACGCTCAATACCAGGCCAGCCAGCAAAAAGATGCCAACGCCAGCCTGAATAAATCCACCATAAATGCCAATCGCAAAAAAGACGAGGATTTGCACGATGCCAGGACGTTCTTGCAGCGCTTCGGGGCGACCTTCTAACCATCGTTTGGGGCGCACCAAAATCACGACCAGCATCACCACCATCAGCACCCCAATTGCCAGCCGCATCATCTCTTCGTTGAGATTAACCGCAATTTGTGCGCCAATAAGTGAACCAACGATTGCTGGAGCGGCCAAAATCAGCCCGCCACGCACGTCCAGCATTTTTTGTTTATGAAAGCTGTTGGTGGCAACGGCCGTTTGTACCAGCACACCCACCCGATTCGTTCCATTCGCCACCGTCGCCGGTAAGCCCAGGAAAATGAGCAGCGGCAGCGTAATTAGTGAGCCACTACCTGCCAACGTATTAATAAAACCAGCACCAAATCCAGCTAACAATACAAAAACATACGAATACCATTGTAAGTCTAAGTCCATCATGGAAACCTTCCTGCAATGAGAGGTGCGGCGCACTTCGGAAAGTGCGCCGCACCTAGATAGTTTTCGGTATTATCCTCGGTTTATCCATTTTGTGCTTAGATGAGAGCGGGATAAATGTAATGGATTTAGTAAGACAAAGCTCCAAAATTAAAGATAAGGAGTAAATTAATTATGGCAAAATGGTGGTCGTTTAAAAAACAGGCAAATAATGATAGTGAAGCATTGTTTCAAGAAGCAGAAACAGCAATGCGCCAGCAGTTTGAAGAAGCGATGACAAAAGGCGCATCCCGGCAAGCGCTGATCCACAAAATTGAAACCGAATCACAGCAGCTAGAACAACAATCCCCAACGCCACAAATTAAAGCAAAGCTGAGAGCATTTGATTTGCTTTACAGTGAACTACGCCCCCGCATGTTGGGAAATCTCTCCAACGGCAAAGCACATGAAATGGCAGGTCAGGTTGAACAGGCCATTGTCGCCTACGAAGCAGCGATGCTCGATCAAGTGCCAACCCGGTTCCCTTACGAACATTTGCGCGTCATTTACCGGCGACAAGGCCAGTTTGAAGAGGCGCTAAGGGTGTGCAAAACGGCCGTTTCCAACCCCTATCTCACCCCCAAAGACCACGCCCATTTCCAATCCTGGGTGGAAAAATTCTCAATTCAAGTACAATAGCTGAAATAAGAATAACAAACACAGATAAACACAGATTTTCATAGATAAAAGAATTAAATCTGTGTCTTGTTTCTTATTTAGGAACAGGTCTATTTTGCTAAGAAAAGCGAATACCATCCAGGAGAATCCATGTCAGGCACTCAAATTTTCGCGGTTATTTCATTAGCAGTTGGTGCGGTTGTTTTATTGTCGATGCTTGTATTTGCGCTTGTTTCGTGGCAGGAAGAAGAACCTTATGCCACAAAACGAGCTGTTTTGATGGCTGGTGTGCTGCCTTTACCCTATTTGGCAGCAGCAATGATGGATTTGCGGTGGCCAACGGCCGTTTCCCCCACCCTCATCACCCTCACCGCCCTCGCCATCATCATCCCACTGCTGCCCATCGGCAACAACCCGCCCGCCGACAACGACACGCCAACCACCCGCATCGACGAGCGTGACATCATGTTTTCGCGAAACCTTCTCGTCGATGGGTCTAAACGGTTTGCAGATTATTATGCGCGGCGGCCAGAAAAACGGCCGTTAGACGACAACTTCCGCAAGCGCCCCGGCCTTGCCACCAAAGGTGCACGCTACTACACCCCCATCACCGCCTCAGCCGCCCATGCCAGCTTCAAAGCCGTCGCCGCCTTTCATCCCACACTCGACGACGAACAATTACCAGACTCACCACAACCCGTAGACGCAACAGAAATAACACAATTCATCAAAGAATGGACCAAAAAACTGGGGGCTGTTTCCGTGGGTATCACCAAGCTGCAAGATTATCATTTGTATAGCACCGTCGGACGCGGTGACAAATACGGCCAACCAGTCACATTGGAACATCAATTCGGTATCGCCTTCACCGTGGAAATGGACAAATTGCTGCTAGACCGCGCCCCACACGGTCCGACGATGATGGAATCTGCCCAACAATATTTAAATTCAGGTGCGATTGCGGTGCAAATTGCTGAATTTATTCGCCATTTGGGATATGCAGCCCGCGCCCACATCGACGGCAGCTATCGGGTCGTTTGCCCCCTGGTAGCACGTGATGCCGGATTGGGTGAAATTGGACGGATGGGGTTGCTAATGACGCCAGAATTGGGTCCGCGTGTGCGATTGGCGGTCGTCACCACCGATTTACCCTTGATTCCAGATGAGCGCAAACGCGACATGACGATGATTGATTTTTGTACGCGCTGTAAAAAATGTGCAGATGTCTGTCCCAGCAAATCGATTTCATTTGCTGATCGGAAAGAAATTGACGGCGTGCTGCGTTGGCAAATCAACTCAGAGTCCTGTTTTACCTACTGGTGTACGATAGGTACCGACTGCGGCCGCTGCATGAGCGTCTGCCCCTACTCGCACCCCAATAACACGATGCACAATTTGGTTCGCGCTGGCATCAAACAATCCGCCATTTTTCGAGAAGCGGCGTTGAAGTTGGATGATTTTGTATACGGCCGTTTCCCCGCCACCCTCGACAATCCTGACTGGCTCAAAGAGACTCGTTGATACCAGTTTCACACCTGCTTTGTTATTATTCTGAATCGGGCTTCGGCCAGTGAAGTTCCCAAAGGCGATTTTGAATACCATTGGCATCATCTCCACCGAACAGCATCACAGATCGTCGTTTCTGGTCATAAAACATGATATGACGAGTCAAGCTACCCGGTGAATTTTCCAATGGCATAGATGTCCACGACCCGCCATCAAAATACCAGGCATCCTGATTCCTACAGCCTGTTGCTGTATCGAGGCCCCCATACAAAATATATACCCCCCGAACAGGATCGTACGCAAAACTAGAATCCGTTCGGCAAGAAATTTCAGCGGTATGATCAAATGTCCATTGTCCATTTTGCCAAATCCATGTGTCACTGCCAGCTAATACAACACCCATCGCTTTGTCAGAGTTATACGCTAATGGATAACCGCTCATCAGTGGCGTTGGCGTTTCATTAATAATCTGAGTCCAGTTATCGCCATCCCATTCCCAAATGTCACTAAGAAAATGATCAGGTGTTTGCAAGCCACTAGACGCCACAACTTTGCCCCGCTGCGTATCAAAAAACATGACGTGGCAGCAGCGTGCAGGCGGCGAGTCAACCGGATGGCGCTCGTGCCATTCTGCACCATCCCACTCCCACGTATCTCCTAAGGAATGTTCGTTTGTTTGTCCACCAAACATGACAATTCGCTCACGAATAGGGTCATAGGCCATCTGATGGGAAAAACGACCGGGCGGGGTTGTAGAGGAGGTTTTTTGCTCCCAATCATCACCGTTCCATATCCAGGTGTCATTTAACGATGTGTAATCATACCAGGCCGCACCTTGCCAATCGTAACCACCGCCAAACATAACGGCCGTTTCCCGCAAACTATCATAAGCAATAGCTGTCGAAATACGTGCTGGAGGTGGGTTATCAACAGGAATCGGTATCCAGCCATCGACCGGCACAATCAAATTCCACCCAAACCACGCCAAAAGCCCGAGCATCCAGACTGTGGCCAAAATAGTAACAGGTATAAGAATGCGAGAGCGCCGTGAAGCAGCCGTTGCATCAACAGACGGACGCAGTGAAGCCGCTAGAACCAACCCAACAATGCCAGCAAATAGAATAGAAAGTCCAATACCCCATTCTGCACAAGATTCCTCTGACAATGGCAAAACCTTCCACACGTTGCATCTTGTCCAGAGCACAATGTCTCGCAGGTGAAAATAGGTAACTGCCGACCAGATAACAATAGCAATTTGAAAGTTTAAAACGCGAAGCAGCAAATAGATGAGAATGCAATACGCCATACACACGGCAAAAAACAGAGCAGGGTTTATTTGGATCGCTTTATCCAACCAGGAATTGCCAACATATCCTAAACTAAAATCAAACCAATAAAGGATGCGCTGACTGTTTAGGATCAAAATCGAAATGCTAATGATTGACAAAACGGCCGTCCAAATCAAAGGTTTTGGCAACCGGGGTGGCCCAAATATCTTTTTCAAAAAAGACGGCCGTTCCACTTCAACAATTTCTTCTTGTTCAATTTGCATTTGGTTCATTGTTCTTCCTTGTACTGGCTCATTGTTAAAATTGTCGAGAAATTTCCAACATAGAAAACTGCAACAAAGTTAATAATATACAAGGTTGTGAACTATTTCACAACAAACCAACGCCTATAATTAAATAAACGTAGCGATTTCATGCAGGCCTTTTTTCTGTTGCGCAAAAACTGGAATCTGCGCATCCTCTGCGGGGTATCCAACGACCAGTAAAATCAGGGGACGCTCGTTTTTAGGGCGTTGCAACAAATCGTTCAAAAACCCCATTGGACTGGGCGTGTGTGTCAACGTGGCTAAACCAGCATGGTGCAGTGCCGTGATCAGAATGCCAGTGGCAATGCTCACCGATTCTTGCACATAATAATTTTTCACTTTGCGACCATCCGGCAGCAGGTTGTACGATTTGCTAAAAATAGCGATGAGGTAGGGCGCTACCGTCAAAAATGATTTATTTTCATCAGTCCCAAGCGGGGCCAGTGCGTCCAACCACTCTTGCGGAGCACGTCGATGATAAAAATCACGTTCCTCTTCTTCCGCCGCCTCTCGAATTTGCTGCTTAATTTGGGCTTCTGACACAACCACAAAATGCCACGGCTGCAAGTTTGCACCATTCGGAGCTGTGCCCGCAGCCAACAAACAAGTTTCAATAATGTCCCGCGGCACAGGTCGATCCGCAAATTCACGAATCGTGCGCCGCCGTTTCACGTTCGCATAAAAAGCATTGGCACGTGTACGAGACTCGTCCAACGAATATTCGATAAAGTCATCATGAGGTATAAATTCTGCTGTCATTTCCGTTCTCCTGGGGAAAAGCTGTCAGGTTTCAGCTATCAGGTTTCAGCTTTTCATTTGTGATGGATTGTTTTTACTCTAGGCAAGGACTATTTCCAAATTTGGCTTTGTTCAAAATGAGACAATTCATTTTTAAATTCAATATATTTTCGAACACGCTCAAAATTCGTAAAAATTCGTTATAATGCAAAAATGTCAGATTTATTTGCACTTATTTTAGGCGAAATGCAGGATGCAGGACTGCCGCATATTGGCTGTCGCTGCGAGAATTGTGTGTCGGGGCGTGTGGGGTATCCGGCGAGTTTGGCGGTGGTAGATGCGCGGGGGGATGAAACGGCCGTTTTCCTCCTCGACGCCACGCCAGACATCAAACACCAGCTCGCCATGCTCTCA
>QQUD01000179.1 GCA_008501785.1 Chloroflexota bacterium | reverse complement strand
GGATCGCCGTGCAGATTCACGTGCAGGACTACCACGACCTGTGCTACCCCAGACAAAGATCATACCATAAGTTGACAAGTACTCGCGCAGATATTCCCAACCCACGTCAGGATTCTTGCTATTGCTAGTGATACCAAAACCACTACCAAATGCGCCGGTACCTTTACCTGCTGGCCCTTCTGGCCAAGGAGCAACGTCCCATTCAAACGTGGCTAATGCGGAAAGGCTAGGTGTATTCCAAGAAGCAACCATATCCATCGCAACAGCGCCGGCTAAGAATGGACCACCACCGCCTTCTTGAGCACCGGGCATACCAGCCGCTTCAGACAGTGTTGGTGCAATATCATGTTTATGAATCAAATCAGCCCAGAATTGGATGGCTTCTTTTGCTTCTGGTGTGTCTACGGTCATTGCTGTTTGTTCTTCGTTCATCAAAACAGCACCCCACGGCCGCAGCGTTGCGCCACCTTCACCTGCACTCAAGAGCGGCAGTCTGTCGCCGAAGCCCCAGATGGTCTGAGATGGATCATTCAAATCCATGGCGAGTTGAAGGAAATCGTCCATATTCCAATCTTCTGCAGGATAGGCTTTGCCAGCAGCATCAAAGATGTCTTTGTTGTAACCTAATAACAGCGCCCCATGATCATAGGGAATTGCAACTTGCTGGTTGTCGTAACGATAAAGGGCCATTGCTTCTGGCAAAATACCAGGTGCATCAAACTCAGTATCGGTGTCAACATATTCTTGAACAGATGTAAAGATGCCTTCACTTGCCCAAGGGTAAGAGCGAGTGCCATGCACGTAGATT
This sequence comes from Chloroflexota bacterium, assembly GCA_008501785.1. The sequence continues at coordinate 5,135 of QQUD01000179.1, read as the reverse complement.
ATGTCTGGCAATGTGCCTGCTGCTGCCCATACCGGCACAACTTCATTGTGGTCTGACCAAGCGTTATAAGTGCGTTTGATAACAATGTCAGGATGGTTGTCCATGAACATGTTGTCGAACTCTTCCTGATGGGAGCGGAAAGCTGCTTCCCAAGTTTGAGCCAGGTCGAGAACTGTGACGCCACCTGCCGGTGCTTCGGAGGTAACTTCAACAAGTTTTTCAACTTCTTGGGTCACAACGACCTCTTTAACTGTTTCTCCACCACATGCGGCTAACAGTGCGCCACCAGCGCCAAGTGCTGATAATCTCAAAAAATCTCGACGGCTTAAATGTTTGCCTGTTTCATTCTTCTTACTCATTTGATCCTCCTTGTCGATATGCAAAGGTATTGATGATGATTAAGCGATATACAGAATCTTTCATATGACCTTCCTTATATGGAATCTTTTATTGAAGTTTATGAAAGGAAAACCTCAACTTGCCATTTAAAACCTTTCGATAAACCACCTCCTTCTTTTGTTGATGAGGACATCAACTTCTGTTGATGAGAACATCAACTTCTGTTGATGAGAACATCAACTTCTGTTGATGAGGACATCAACTTCTGTTGATGAGGACATCAACTTCTGTTGATGAGGACATCAACTTCTGTTGATGAGGACACCAACTGCTGATGCATTGCATCAACTGCTGATGAATTGCATCAGCTTATGCCAAATTAATTTTAAATGTGATGGCATGTTCACTAGGGCGTGTGTTTGGTGGGGAGATTGTTAGCCCTGTGTCATCCAGTTTCCACATTAGTTGATCGGCAGCACCCAGCAGTTCAACGGAAGTTATTTGGGCTGGGGCCACGATCTGAGGTTGAATCGATTTGAGAGTTATTTCGTTTGTGGGCCATCCCATGCAGATGGCGTAGATGGTTTTGTCTTTGGTGGTGTAGCGAATGTCGGCGGCGGTGAAGTCAGCATTTTCTTTTTCGCTGAAGTGCCCTTCTTGGACTTGGGTGGGGCCTTCGCCGAAGGTGTGAAACGGCCGTGTTCCATAAATCCCCTCGCCGTTTACCTTTAGCCATTCACCAATTCCCAGCAGCCGCTCACGTACTGGGTCGGGAATACGGCCGTTTGCCTCTGGCGGTATGTTCAGCAGCAAATTGCCATTTTTGCTGACAATATCAACGAGGCTGTCAACGAGCCGTTTCACCGACTTGTATTCGGGTTCGTGCAGGTTTGCCCATGATTTCCAGCAGATTGAGTCGTCGGTGAGCCACTTAAACGGCCGTAATCCACTCATCCGCCCCCGCTCCACATCAAGAATGCCGCTGCCAGCGGCTAAATCTTCATTTTTATACGTAATGCCAACTTCCCGACCCCATTTTTCAGCCTGATTGTAGTAATGAGCCACAAAATCTTGGCGATGCTTTTCGCTAATCGTATCCATACGTGCATCAAACCAGAGCAAATCCGGTTCGTAAGCATCAACCACCTCTTTGATTTTATTTATAAAGAGATCGCAAAAAGCATCATCAGGCTGTGGTTCATCAAAAGCACCCGGCTCAGTAAATGGCCCGTACAAACCAGCGTTGGCTGGGTCGCTCGTATCGAGTTCTTTGTTAAACGTCGGGAACCACGCCCACAGCCACATGTGATGGAAGGTCGTGATATATTTCATGCCGTGCTTTCTGACAGCTTTTTCCATCTCAGCTACGATATTACGTTTTGGCCCCATTGCGACAGAATGGTATGGTGAATATTTTGTATCCCACATCGCAAAACCGTCAGCATGTTCTGCTACGGGACCCGCAAATTTTGCGCCTGAGCGTTTAAACAAATCAGACCATTCATCCGCATCAAAATGCTCACCCGTAAACATGGGGATAAATTCTTTGTAGCTAAACTGGGAGAGGGGGCCGTAAGTGCTCTTATGATGCTCATGCGCCACATGCCCTTCAAGATACATGTTGCGTGAATACCATTCGTTATCAAAGGCAGGCACAGAATAGGGACCCCAATGGAAATAAATGCCAAATTTGCCATCGTCAAACCACTGCGGATCAGGATGCTGTTGCAAGGATTCCCACGCAAGCGTATAAGGCTTTGATGTTGTTTCGGAATTGTTGTGATCTGTCAAAGGACACCTCTGTTTTGAATTATCTGCAATAAATGCTTGATAAGCTGTTTACAGTGCTATCTGGCGAAATCATGTCAGATAGGTCGAATGGTGCGAAATTACAACAGTGAAACTTGCATCCAGTTATTATCACGAAGGGATGAAGTTACACGAATCCATGTGTTACGCGTAACTTATCCATATGTTACCCGTAACACTTCGATTGAGCAAGTATTTAATGAAAGAAATGCAAGTTTCTTTTAATTTTCGCCTCCTAAAGGCAAAATTTATTGAGTGCGTCTGCGACGGCGACGACTTTTGCGACCAACACTGTGATCAGTTACTTCGCCAATATCCATCGCAAAATATTGCAGCACCTCTGGGTCAGTTTCTACGGTGATGTTGTTGGGATCCCAATCACGCCACGCTTGCACCATTGCTTCTACGTTTTCTACGGGCGTGCCTGCTGAAATACCGCCACCTGTGGAGAGGATGAGGCTTCCGCCTGGGGCAACTTTGTTGAGGTAATGTTGAGTCACGCGATAAATCATCTCTGGTTTTTCACGCAATCCAACCTGTAATGGGGGAATATTGCCCATGACTGCACAATGATGTCCCATAATCTCTTTTGTCTTTACCAAATCGGTTTGATACGACAATTGATAGACTTCAAAGTGACAATCGGTTAGGGCTTTGTCGAGGTGAGAGCAGCGCGTGTCGTTGTGATAGATGCGCAGCATCCCTTCAAATTCATCAAAAATGCGATTCAGATAAGGAAGCGCAAATTCATAGTAATGTTCAACAGAAATCATACCGACCAGATCGTCCATAATCATGAACCCCTCTGGATCGCTGACGGCTTCCATTTGCGCCTTTAACCAACGAATGATGAATGTGGTGATATTGTCGAGGAATTTATGCAGTTCTTTGGGGTTGTTTACCATGCTGAGCATAAGTGATTCGGCCCCCATCAGCCAGTTGGCCGTTACAAGTGGACCACGCGAACACAGTAAATTGACTTTCAGCCCTTCTGCATTGAGGCGTTTTTCTGCATATTCATACGACCTCAGTGCAAATGGCAGTAACCCGGCTTCTTTGACATTGGGGACGGGAACATCGGCCCAATAATGCGGATCGTCAATCATAGATTCGAGCGATGGTGGGTACTCTTTGTGCCACAACATCTTGACTCCGTAGGCTGAAGGTTCGAGCGCCATCCCATATTCAAACCAGAATCCAGGCACCCACGTAATTTCGGGCCACTTATCGAGCAAACTGCGATAGGCATCGAACCAGTTGTCTGGGTGTAGGAAAAAATCGAGGGTGTCTACGCCCCAATATTTTGGCAGCCAGGGACTATCTACGATAAAGGCAATAGGGGGTTTTTCCAGTTTTTCTAAAAATGCAACTTTTTTAAAATGTTCCCAGGGATTCATCTTAATCTATCCTTTTGGTAATTAGGGCATGTTGACATTTCGCAAAAGTGACGATTTAACCATCAGAGTTAACCGTCATTTCGAGTAACCAATGCCGGGAAGACCCAGCACAGAATGAGGAAGAAACTCGTCCCGCAATTGTCATTCCGAGGTCCGCCGAGGAATCTTGCTTCGAGTCGGTCATTATTCCCCGACCTCAAAGCAAGATTCCTCACTCCGAAGACTGCGTTCGGAATGACAAATGTTAATAGAACCTAGCTCAACTCGAATTCGTGCAATATTTTGTCCGTATGCTGTCCGATGCGGGGTGCGCCTTTGGATGCGTATAAGCGTTCGCCATTAATGCGAATCGGACAGCGCAATGTTTTCATTTTGACTTGCTCATCCCGTGCTACTTCTTGGACCATATCGAGCACCTGGAACCCTTCATGTGCAAAGAGGCGATTCCAATCGAACACATCGGCACACCAAATGTCTTGAGGTTCTAAGATGTCTAACCAAAATTGGGTTGGTTGGGTTTTGAGGTGGTCTTTTAAGATTTGTTTGACTTCGTCCCGGTGTGTGAGCCAGGATGCTTCGTCTGGATATTGTGCGAGTGGGGTGCAGTTGAGCAGTTTGCCTAAATGTGAAATGGACCCCATGGCTAGTGCGAGGTGGCCGTCGGCCGTTTTGTAGATGCCGTAGGAGGCGGGCAGATAGGGGTTGGCGTTGTTGATGGCGCTGCGTTGGGGAAAACGGCCGTTATCGTTCAAAAACGTACTCACCGCCTCAAACTGAAAATCCAAACTCGACTCCAGCATATTCACCTGCACCAATCCACCCTGATTGGTAATGCCGCGACGTACCAAGCAAGCCAAAATGCCCTGCACCGCATACGCACCGGCAAACATATCCACAATTGCCAGCCCCATCGGCGTGGGCGGCATATCGGCATTGCCATTGAGCCATGTTAGGCCCGAAATGGCCTGCACCAACAAATCTTGACCTGGTTTTGTGCGCCAAGGGCCTTTGTGTCCATACCCGGTAATTTCTGCATAAACCAAACGCGGGTTTAACTCGCAGACCACATCGTAGCTCAAGCCAAGCCGCTCAATCACGCCCGGCCTGAAATTTTCGATCATGACATCCGCTTTTTTAATTAGCGCTTTGGCAACCTCAAGATCATCAGGGTCTTTCAGGTTAAGATCAATGCTTTCTTTGTTGCGGTTGATGGTGTGGAACAGGGTGCTGTCGCCGTCGAGTTCAACATCGGTGTTGTAGAGCTGACGGCACAGGTCGCCGACTATTGGCCTCTCGATTTTGATGACGCGTGCGCCCAGATCGGCCAAACGCAAGGCGGCAGAAGGGCCAGCCAGGAATTGACTGAAATCGAGAACCAGTAAGCCATCAAGCGGTTTAATCATTTATTTTTGTCCGTTGTTGTGTTTTGTAGACCCAAAATTCATTTTGGGTTTGCCAGAATCAAACATGTTTATGGAAGTTAAATAAATAATCAGGTAATAGAAAACTACAAAATGTGGCCCTGTCATTCCCGCGCAGGCGGGAATCTACTCGACTACGTCATGGATTCCCGCCTGCGCGGGAATGACA
>QQUD01000508.1 GCA_008501785.1 Chloroflexota bacterium | reverse complement strand
GGTTTACACAGGCAGCTTTACAAGCCTGACGTTTACCAATGACCATGATGTTACTATCCCAGATGGAGAAAGTGTCTTTAGCAACATTCAGGTTTATGAGGGGACACCTCCTCCTCCACCTATGCTCAAAGTCAATGGCACTGATTACCTCGTTGAATCATATGGTGGTACGCAAGATGGTGCGTCCACGACCACGATTGAAAATGATGGCTATACGTTGCGCGTTGTAGGGAATGCCTGGAAAAAAGTTGGCATCCCATACACCATTACACCTAATACAGTTTTGGAGTTTGAATTCTCCAGCAGTGCAGAAGGGGAAATTCATGGCATTGGTTTTGACACCGATGACACCATTAACAATCCCATTCAAGTTTTCCAGCTCTCTGGAACGCAAACGTGGGGCGATCAAACCTTCAACAACTATGTGACCGGTTCTGGCACAGTCCATTACTCGATTCCGGTTGGCACATTTTACACAGGAAATTTCCTGAGCTTGACATTTACAAATGATCATGATGTGACAGGCGCGAATGGAGAAAGTGTATTTAGCAGAATTGCAATCCACGAAGGGCCAACCTTGCAGACGTTTGACCTTTATGCGGTCAGCGGCAGCACAGATTTGCCAGAGCCAAATCAACCATTACCCGTTTCAGTACCCGTTTGGGGCTATAACAGCACCAACGCACCTGTCACCCAGCCGGGTGGTCCAACCTTGGTCGTCAATGAGGGTGATACGGTGGCCATAACGCTGCACAACGAGATTGGCGAAGACTCAGCCCTTTTCTTCCATGGTCAAGAAATGGTTCCTGACCTGACAGGTGTGGCAACCGGAGGCTCTAAACTGTATTCCTTTACAGCCAGCCGACCCGGAACCTATCTGTACGAGGCTGGGTTATTGCCAAATACCCAACACCAAACGGCAATGGGTTTGTACGGTGTCTTAATTGTACGTCCGATTGTTGGCTCACTCGCCTATGATGATTTCGGCTCTGCTTATGATGACGAAGCTATATTGCTCTTAAGCGAAATAGACCCGATTTTAAACACGAGCGTCGATCCGGCAGCCTTCGATATGCGCGATTACAAACCACGGTATTGGATGATTAATGGGAAGGTTTTCCCTTACACAGATCAAATTCCAACAACTGCGGGGAACAATTTGCTGCTGCGCTTTGTCAATGCTGGTTTAAACAATCACACAATGGCAACATTGGGACTGGATCAAATGCTGTTGGCAAACGATGCTTTCCCATTCACCTACAACCGCAACGTTGTTTCCAAGAACATGGGGTCTGGTGAGACAATGGATGTCATTGTTAACATCCCAACGACCATTCCCGATGGCATCAAAATACCCTTGTATGACTCCAGCCTGATTCTGCACAACAACAATGCAGAAGGGTTTGGTGGCATGATGACGTTCATCACTACCGCTGATGGACCACCAGGAACTGACACCGTTGGACCAACAACCAGCAATGTAGCTCTATCACCCAACCCAACCGATGGTTTGTCCAATGTTGCGCTCACAGCAGATGTGAGTGATGTGTTGACGGGTAATTCGGCAATTCAAACGGCTGAATATTACATCAATGACACGGCGGGAACGGCCGTTCCCATGCTACCAACCGACGGCACATTCGACTCACCAGTTGAAAGCATCCAGGCCATCATCAACACCACCGCCATTGGCAACCTCGGACCTGGTGATCACACCATCTTTGTCCGTGGTCAAGATATTCACGGCAACTGGGGTGGTTTCAACACCATCACCCTCCGCGTAGAAATCGCAGGCTCTGGCCCCACCACCAAAGGTTTGACCTTGGTGCCAAATCCAAGCGCTGGTGATGTCATTGTGGCATTAAGCGGGACCGCAGACGACAGCGCAACCGGCAATAGCAATATCACCGGTGCAGAATGGTTTATTGGCGCTGACCCAGGTACAGGGAATGGCAACCCAATGAGTGTCAATATCCCGGCACCGATTGCCAGCATCGATTACGGAATTACAACCGCCATGTTGAGTGGATTCCCCGAAGGTGTGCAAACGCTTCAGGTGCGCAGCCGGGACGCGTTCTTGTGGGGTGATGTGGCTACGATTGACATCGCAATTGACAGAACTGGTCCCGTTGCATCGAATGTGGTGGTTGCACCAAATCCGAACAATGGCACGCTGCCAATCAATCCAAGCCAGTATTCGGCACGGCTTGATGCGCTGCTAACCGACAACCTGAATGCTGGTGTGCAGTCAAATCTGTATCAGGCTGAGTTCTTCTTTAGTGATCTAGAACCACCAGTCGCAGACTACGGAACCGGCGCAGGGATGTATGCTCGGGACGGTTTGTATGACTCAACCCAAGAAGAAGCGTATGCGTGGATTTCGCTGGTACACATCAACTCACTTGGTCCGGGCAACCATACCATCTGGGTTCATGGCCGCGATGCTTCGGGTAACTGGGGCGCATTCACGACGGAAACGCTGGTTATCGAGCAAGATATGCCTACCGTTACCGGAACCACGGCAACACCGAATCCGACGAATGGGGCGACGCTTGTGGGCTTAACGGCCGTTGCTTCCGACGCCGCCGGATCAGGTATCGTACAAGCTGAATGGTTTGTAGATGCAGACCCCGGCGCAGGAAATGGCACACCCATGACCGTTTCCTTTGTTGGCCCAGACTACGACCTGGCGGCATCCATCGACGTCACGGGCTGGGCAGCAGGCAACTACACCCTTTACACCCGCGCTCGTGATGCCGCAGGCACCTGGAGTCTGACAGACAGCGTTGTTCTCAACGTGAACACCGCAGCGCCTGTCTACGGCGTAACGCTGGCTCCACCAACTGCTGCACTGCCCGGATCACCCGGCGCAACGGTCAGCTACCTGCTCGATGTAACCAACACCGGCAATGGCAATGACACGTTTGACATTACAATTGCTGGCAATGCATGGACAACCACATTCCCCGCAGCCGTTGGTCCGCTGACAGCTGGTGCATCCGCACAAATCAGTGTAGACGTGACGATTCCGGCAGGTGCGCTTGCAAGTGATACCGACACGGTCACAGTCACAGCCACTTCACAAGGTTCGGCAGCAGCAACAGCTTCGTCTGACCTGACAACAACTGCTATTGCAGACTTGCTCTACTTCTCAACCCAGGTCAACTCCGCTGTACCTGGTGTAGCTGGCACAGCAGATGATGCTGACATCTACAGTTGGGATGGAACAAGCTTCAGCCGCATCTTTGATGCTTCGGCAGCCGGTTTACCTGGCAACGCAGACATCGATGGTTTGACTGTTGTGGATGCAGACACGTTCTACATGTCATTCCGCCGGAATGGTGGTACGAATGTGCCAGGACTTGGTCCCGTTGATGATGAAGACATTGTCCTCTACGATGCAGGTGCCTGGAGTCTGTACTTTGACGGGAATGAGGTTGGTCTCGGTGACTCCAATGGTGAAGACATTGATGCGATTGAAGTGCTAGCAGATGGCAGCGTAGCGCTGTCAGCAGTGGGTGCATTCAATCCAGACCCAGACTTCCCGCAAAATCGGGCTGATGAAGACACCATCTACTGTGAACCCAATAATGCGGGACCAATCACCGACTGTACGTGGAGTGTCATTTTCGACGGCAGCGATGTTGGTTTGAACAATGGTGGCAGTGAAGATGTCAATGGCATCGCCTCAGATGGTGTTGATTACTACCTGTCCACCAATGGAAACTTTAACGTCGCTGGATTGTCCGGCAATGGTTCAGATGTGTTCACTTGTGATTCGCCTACCCCTGGTGATGCGACGGCTTGTGCCAGCTTTACCATGTACTTCGATGGAAGTGCTGAGGGCATCACCGACGCGATTGACGCATTTGATATTCCTTAACCTATAGATTGGACCAATCTTCGAGATTGGTCCACTCTCACCAGGGTGTAACAAACTTCCCGGAAGCTGAGCAATCGCTTCCGGGAAGATTTATCAAGCGGGAGCATAAACATGATGATAGATAATTCGGTGATGGCACAAACTGATTCAAACCAAAAAACGAATTGGCAAACCTGGGCAACAGGAATTGGACTTATTTTACTTTTATTGCTTGCTGGTTGGTTTTTTATTTTTAGAAATGGCGTTGGTGGTGTTGATCTACCACCAACGATGAATGATTCTGAGTTTGAGGCATTAACCGGTGCAAAAGTGACGTTGATTGCGGTTACGGGTGGCGGCGGTTTTGTTGATTTTCGGGTCAGGATTGTTGATACAGAAAAGGCGACTGCATTTTTTGCAGACCCTGCAAATGCGCCTTCACTGCTTGTTGAGGAAAGCGGTGTTGTGCTTCCCCCACCAGCTGATGCCGAGTTTGATGCAGAATTGGAAGAACGTGGCTACTTCATGCTTTATGCAAATGCGAACAATGCGGTGCAGCAAGGCACGCTGGTTTCGGTTGTGATTGGTGATATGCGCCTTGAAGCGATTCCTGCGCAATAATAACTTCCCTGTTTGGAGTGGAGGCTTTAGCCGGAACGGGTTCCGGCTAAAGCCTCCACTCCGGCAACTTAGTTCTGAATGCTCACTAAGAGGTAATGTGATGAACGAAACATTTATGAAACAACTCCCGCAAACATTGACAAACAAACGGTTTATTCGAATTGCCTTGCCTGTTATTTTGTTGCTGATTATTGGCGCGGCCATGTTGGCATCCCCTTTGACTTCAACAAAACAACTAGAAAAAGAGTTGGCTACTTCGGAACTGATTGAAGAACTTTATGGCATCCGCATTAAGTGGATTGCGGTGGTGGCAGATGGTGGCGGGCTTGATTTTCGCTGGATTGTGGTAAATCCCGATAAGGCGAATGAGTTTTTGCACGATCCTGACTACCGGCCTGTGTTGGTTCCTGAGGGGAGTGGTGTGCGTATTCAACCACCGCAAATGTCGCACAATATGGTGTTTTATGGGGGGATTGCGTATCACACGCTGTATTCGAATCCTGGTGGTGTGGTAACGTCGGGAACACCGGTCACTGTAGAGTTTGGTGAATATCGACTTGATCCGATTATTGCACAGTAGGTGTAGAGAAATTTTTTAATGTTAGTTATCCAGGTGCGACGCACTTCGGAAAGTGCGTCGCACCTTACCACCCCAGCCCCAACCCACTCACAAACTCATTCCTATACGCAGCTCGGGAATTCTCATTTCATTTCTTTAACTTGCCTGGAGGCAAAAAATGATAAAACGTATTGTTATTTTACCTGCCATTATTTTATTACTTGGTGCAGTTATTTTAGACGTGATTCAACCGGCGGCGGCCGATTCCACAATCATCGTCAACACAACGTCCGACAACATCGTCAGCGATAGCAATTGTTCACTGCGAGAAGCCATCATTGCAGCCAACACAAACAGTGCCTACAACGGCTGCGCTGCTGGCAGTGGCACCGACACAATCGAATTTGCACCCTCTTTACCCCAACCCTTCACAATTTTGCTCACTATCACCGGCAAAAATGAAGACAGCAGTATGAGTGGCGATCTGGATATCACCGACGATCTGATCGTTGTTGGTGCAGGGGAAACGAATTCAATCCTCGATGGGAATAATAGCGACCGTATCTTCGAGGTACACAGCGGCAATCGCCTCACGATTTCAGGATTGACTATGCAAAACGGTAATCCTGGTGCAGGTGTTGATGGCGGCGGCGTGTTGGTAAAAGGTCAATTGACAGTGAGCGACAGCAGAATTCAAAGCAATCAAGGCAGCGGCATCAGCAATGATGGTGGGATAGCTGCTTTTACAAATGTGCGTGTACAAAACAACAGCGGTTACGGCGTTCGCAACCATAGTGTTGCAACACTTACTTATGAAGGCGGTGAGGTAAACGACAATGGGGGTGGCGGCATTTACAATGCGGCCGCAACAGCCACCTTAACCAGTCTCACCATTAGCAAAAACACACATGGCAG
>QQUD01000845.1 GCA_008501785.1 Chloroflexota bacterium | reverse complement strand
TTTTGAACTAACTGCTGTAATTCCATTAGCTTCTCTTGCAAATGACGTATTTCAACTTCGCTAACGGCTAATTCTTGATCGGAGACTTGATTTTCAACTTGGAGGTGCTTGTTTTCTTTTTTTAGCTTTTCAATCTCTTCTTCCAGCGACTCGTTGTCGGCAACGGCCGTTCCCATCTCTTCGCGCAAACGTGACACATGCTGCTGCAAGGCATCGGCATGGTCAGACACCCGCTGAATATTGCTCTGTTCTACCTCGAGTTCGGCCATCGCATCGCTCAATCGTTGATCAAGGTCAGCAATATTTTCATCTCGCTGCTCAACTTGCTCTTGCGTTTCGATTAAAATTCGACTGAGTTCCTGTACCCGAGACTGTGACGTAGCTAACTCAATCTGTGTACCACGAAGTTTACGACCTGCCATATCTAGCTGCTGCTGTACCTGCGCCTTATTGCGATTGGCCTCCTGCACCCGACGCCCCATAATTCTCCCATCAACCAATAACACAATCAATGTACTAATTGCAGCGCCCAGAAGGATTAAAAACGTGTAGGTTAGCCATGTACTCATGCTTCGTAATTCCTAAAACTTGCTTTCGGAAATCTGTTATTAACGGAAATCTGTTATTTAGTAAAACGAAAAAATTTATTCAGGAATCTTAAACGCAGATGGCGCAGATTTAAGAGAGAAATTGCAAACTAAACCTACGTCATCTACGTCCTAAATCTTCTAAATCTGCGTTTTATGCCCTTTCTTCAAACAGTTTGCTAAACGCCTTATGCTTCATTGCACTTACGCCACCTGTTTAGCTTCAATCAAAATCGTCTCAGCACGACCCAATCGAATGCCTAAGATTTCCGCGAGCTGATCTGCGGTCAGACCGATCAGGCCAGTAAATGTTGTAATATTTTCACTTTGGAGTCGGTCTGCAAAAACGGGGCCAATGCCTTTTACTTGTTGCAAATCGTCAGCAGGTGGTGGGGTGAGCGAAACGGCCGTTTCCCCCCTCACCAATTCCACACTCACTTCTCGCACCTTCTGCTCTGCATCCTTCAACCGGTCCAGCAGCGCCAGCGCCCCATCCTCAGCCCGTGTACTCTTTTGCCAATACCAGACCAGCATTGCCACTAGCACACCAATAATCACACCAACCAAAAAATTAAAACTATGTTTTTCTTTCATAATCCCATCAACAAGTCAACATAAGCTAAGTAATAATCCCATTCTAAACCCTTCTACGCGAAAAGGCAACGTTCCAAAGACCCTACGGGCTTTGAAAACCCTTAGGGTCTTTTTAAAAATTTACTTGACCAAATCATAAAGGTTGTGGTATTCTGTCGCCGAACTAAAATTTTTACCTAGGAGGTACTCGCTATATGTCAAAATTATCAAAAGCTCTTGTAACCAGCGCAACTTGGCGTCATGTGAGTACACCTGCAAGTCGGTAAATCGGATTTACTTCGATATTTAAGTAATTTTCGATAATTGAATTTGCCGGCCACAGGTGTACACACTTGTGGTGTTGGCTTTCCTCTAAAAAAGCAACCACCAGTCACATGATGCTGACTGGTGGTTTTTTGTTTCCCATACACGAAACAATTGAATCAGAAACGGGTAACGGCCGTTTCCCAACCACCTCCGCGCATTCCCGTGCTAATCCGTTGCGAGTAGCGAGTTTCTCACCCGCCACCTGCTCCAATTTATCAATCTATATATTTCAAATTTACATAACAATGAGTACAAACTTTTTCGACAAGTACGACGAATACGAACAACTATACGATCCAATTTACAACGACCGGCAGGCACGACGCTTGCGCAAGCCACGCGTCAATCCCAATGACCGCAAACAGCGGCATGAAAAGGTGCGCGAAGTGGCCGACACCGTTGGCCTCGAAGCCGGTCTCAACACCACTTACACACCATCCCGCCATGAGGAAGGATGGCTGACTGATTCTTTACGTGATTTTTTGAATCAGGAATTGATTTCAGATGTGAACGCCCTGGTCAAAGGGGGCAAAGAAGCCAATGTGTATCGCTGTCGAGCGCATGATGCGACCGGTGAAGAGTGGCTGGCAGTCAAAGTATATCGACCGCGCATGTTTCGCAACCTGCGCAATGACAAGCAGTACCGGCAGGGTCGGGTAACGCTGATGCAAAACGGCCGTGCCATTCATGGCACAGACCAACGCGCCATGCGAGCGATGGGCAAGAAAACAGCTTACGGTCAGCAGTTAACCCACACCTCATGGCTGATGTACGAATACACGACGCTGGAAATCCTGCACGCGGCGGGTGCAGCCGTGCCGCGTCCCATCGCGTCCAGCAGCAACGCCATTCTGATGGGGTATGTGGGTGACGAGCGCATTGCCGCCCCAACGTTGAACCAAATCAACCTAAAACGCAGTGAAGCACGCGCTTTGTTTGCTGAACTGATGCGAAATGTGGCATTATTGTTGGAGAACGGCCGTATTCACGGTGACCTCTCTGCCTACAACATTCTCTACTGGGATGGCAACATCACACTTATCGACTTCCCGCAGGTGGTTAACAGCTTTATCAGCCGCAAAACGCACGCGCTGGGCAGTCAAGTCAATCCAGACGCATACGACATTTTGCATCGTGACATTACCCGTGTTTGCGACTATTTCCAACGCTTTGGCATCAGCGACGATCCACGCGACATCACCGATGAGTTATGGCAGCGTTACACCGAAAACAATACCGAAAACAAGTTGGCGGATTTATCCTGGTATTTGGAGGGGGAAGAAGCTAGAGAATAGAGCTAGAGCTAGAGAAAAATTTCCCTCTAGCTCTAACCTCTAGCTCTAGCTTTCTTCATGGAGGGTATGAATGAATGATCTGAACAACTCAACTTTTTCGATGTTGGTTCGGTATCTACGGCCATTTTGGCGGCGTGTTTTGCTGTTGACGGTGCTGCTGCTGGGCAGTGTTGGGCTGCAACTGGTGGGGCCACAGTTGATTCGGCGCTTATTGGATGGCGCGCAAGCTGGTGTTGAAACGCAGGTGTTAATGGGAACGGCCGTAACCTTCTTCATCATCGTCCTTAGCGAAAAAATCATCTCGCTGCTGAACACCTATCTCAGCGAAGACCTGGGATGGGCCACCACCAACCATCTTCGCACCGATTTGATGGGGCACAGTTTGCGGCTCGATATGGGCTTTCACAAGCTGCATACGCCAGGTGAGCTAATCGAGCGCATTGATGGCGATGTCAGTTCACTAGCTGAATATTTCTCAAACCTCGTTGTGCAGGTACTGGGCAACAGTTTGTTAGTTGTGGGTATTTTGATCCTTTTATTTAGCGAATCGTGGCAATTTGGGGCGATTGGCCTGGTCTACCCCATTTTTATGATTGCCCTTCAGCAAGTGCTGAAAAAGCCAACCGTCAATATCTCACGCGGGATTCGGCAAAGCTATGCACAACTGTTTAGTTTTGTTGAAGAGCGGATCAACGGCACAGAAGATATTCGAGCGAATGGTGGCGAAGGGTATGTCATGAACCGGCTCTACGGCTTTATGGCAGCCGTTAATAACCAGCGCTTTAAACATGAATGGCTAGGGGGTGTCAGCTTTACCAGCAGCTACATGCTGTATGTGCTGGCGCTGGTTGGTACACTGGCGCTGGCTGGATTTCGCTACACGCAAGGCACAATGAGCATTGGTACAGTGTACCTGCTTGTTTTTTACGTTGGCTGGCTGAAAAATCCAATCAAGTTTATTCGTCGTCAAATTGAAAACACGCAGCGAGCAATTGCCAGTATTGAACGCATTCATTCATTTTTTGAGCTGCAACCTAAGGTACTGGAACAGGTTACGGCCGTTTTGCCCCACAAGTCGCTGGCGGTGAATTTTGATGAGGTGAGCTTTGCGTATAAAGATAGGTTGGGGAGTTTGGGGGGAGAATTGTCAATGGTTAATGGTCAATTGTCAATTGTCAATGGAGAAGTCCCCAGTCCCCAGCCTCCAGTCCCCAGTCCCGTTCTTAAAAACATAACTTTCCAGTTAGAGTCAGGGAAGATTTTGGGCGTTTTGGGGCGGACTGGTAGTGGCAAGACGACGCTGACCCGGCTTTTGTTTCGGCTGTATGATGTGGCTGCGGGGTCGATTCCGCTGAATGGGACGAATATTACTCAGGTTGGACTGTCAGACTTGCGCCAGCATGTGGGTCTTGTCACGCAAGATGTGCAGCTATTTGCTGCCACCATTCGAGACAACTTAACCCTGTTTCGCAACCACGAAACCGACAAAAAACCAATTGACGATGACCAAATCATGGCTGCGATGGAAACGTTGGGACTAGACAGTTGGCTGCACAATTTGCCAACTGGATTAGATACGATGCTGAAATCGGGCGGAAAGGGGCTGTCTGCGGGAGAAGCGCAGCTGCTGGCGTTTACACGTGTCTTTTTAGGCGATCCGTATCTGGTTATTTTGGATGAAGCATCTTCGCGGCTGGACCCGGCCACCGAAGGATTGCTAGAGCGTGCTGTAGATCGATTGCTGCAAGATCGCACCGGCATCATCATTGCCCACCGGCTGCATACGGTACAGCGCGCAGATACTATTTTGATTTTGGAAAACGGCCGTATTGTTGAAAACGGTCGTCGCATCCAGCTAGCAAGCAATCCCGACTCACGATTTTCACAACTGCTGAAAACAGGCTTAGAGGAGGTGCTGGTATGACCGAAAAGCTATCTGTTTGGAAAGGCACCTGGTCACTCATTCGCTATCGTCCTGGCTTTTTTGCGCTGAGTGTGACGATGGCTGTTTACGTCCTCACCACACGCGGCGTTGTGGGATGGCTGCAAAAACTCTTTTTCGACAAATTAACCAACGAAGCGCCTGTCCAATTCGATTTTTGGACACTGCTGGCATTGATCGTTGCTGTGGAAGTATCACGCATGGGCATTGACGTGATAGGACACTTGAGCAGTGCCAAAGTGCGTCTGGCTGGCCAATCGCTGTTGCGCAAAAACGTGGTGCAAAACATCCTACACAAACCCGGTGCCGTGCCGCTGCCCGTTTCATCAGGCGATGCTGTCAATCGGATCAACCACGATTTAGCCGATTACGGCGATTTCCCAACCTGGATACCCGTCCTGGTCGGGCATTTATCCTTTGCCATTTTTGCTTTGATTGTGATGTTAAGCATCTCAGTTCCAATCACCCTGGTGGCAGTAATTCCACTAATCGGCGTCTTTTTCCTCAATCGCTTCGCCTGGGAACGATTCCTGCGCTACAACCGCGAAAGCCGCGAAAGCGACAGCGCCGTTACCAGCTTCTTAGGCGAAATCTTTGGCAGCATTCAAGCCGTCAAGGCAGCAGATGCCGAGCGCTCTGTCATGAGCTTTTTGCAAACATTGAGCCACCAACGGCGTGTCGCCAATGTGCGTCACGGTACGTTTTGGGCATTATTTCGGTCTGCTTCAGACAACATTGGCGATATTGCCGTCGCACTCATGGTTGTCATGTCTGGTGTGGCGCTGCGAGATGGCACATTCACCGTTGGCGACTTTTCGTTGTTCAGCACTTATCTATTCTTTGCTGCACGCTTTCCAGCCGATTTAGGCAGCTATCTTTCGGAAATTGCCCAGCAGCGCGTGGTGCTTGACCGAACGCAAGAAATGCTGCCAACGGCGGCCCCTGATAGCTTGATTGTGCATGGTCCGATTTACGAAAATGGAAATCTGCCGCTGCTGAAACGGCCGTTTCTCACCCCAACCGATCAAATACAAACGCTGCAAGTCTCTGGACTAACACAGCATTTTAAAACCTCGGGAGCTGAATCTCCATCCGAGGCATCTGGCATATTTGACATCACTTTTTCGATTCCGCGCGGCTCTTTTACAGTGATTACGGGGCGCATTGGGTCAGGCAAAACAACGTTGCTGCGTGTGCTGCTGGGGCTATTGCCAGCAGACGCAGGCGAGATAACTT
>QQUD01000378.1 GCA_008501785.1 Chloroflexota bacterium | reverse complement strand
TTTAGAAATTCCCGTGAGTAATGCTACCAATGATCCAGTTGCCCAGGCCCTGCTCTTTCTGGATTCATACTCGGATCTTTATCAACTGGAAAATCCCAGCCAACAGCTTTTCCTGGATCGTCTGAAAGGTGGCGAAAATGGTGTCATTGCCCCAATGTTTCATGTTTTTTTCGGTCAACACAAAGATAACGTGCCTGTTTTTGGTTCTGCTTTGGCTGTTCATATTGAGGATGGAGCCATCACAAGCAGTAGCGGTCGTTATCTGCGAGACATCCCAGACTTTCCTCCAGCAGTTCTCACAGTTAATGATGCAGAGGCATTTGTGCAGAATTTGTATCCCGATGGACGTATTGCTGGAGAATCCAAACAGATACTTTACAATGGCTGGCTAATCGGCGAGCCACAAGATGAAACCCATCTTTCCTGGAGGGTAATTGTGCGGGGAGCTAATTTTGGCAAGCAGGTTTTCCTCGACGCCCATTCAGGTGAGGTTTTACTTACACTTGAGGAGCATGAAGATGGTGACCGGCCAGATGAGGATTTCACCATTAAGTTTGCCAATACGACGACCTCTACAAACTGCTGGGAGAGAACGGCCGTTGAGTGGTTCAATGAAGACGGGCCAACAGGCTACCCCGGAACCGGCTCCGACACCAACAATGACGGTCAAAACGCCAACAGCTTTACCCATCAGGTTTATCACTATTTCTATGACACATTCGGCCGTCGTTCCTGGAATAATTACGGAGAACAGGCCGAAATAATGGTCGATATCCTTAATCTGGATCGTATGGGCATTCCCAGAGCTAACGCATTCTACGACCCAGGCTGTAATCACATCAAGTTTACCGACAACATGGTCACTCTTGACATAATGGGACATGAGTGGACTCATGCCATTGATCGCAACGAGGCTGGGTTGGTTTACCGCAACCAATCAGGCGCACTGGATGAGAGCTTTGCTGATTTCTTTGGCTCTATGATGGATGGCGATTGGCAGATGGGGGAAGGAAGTGTGGTAGGCATCATACGTGATATGAGCACCCCACCAGCTTATGGCGATCCCGATCATATGTCTCTACTATGTTCCGCAACCAGCGACTATTGCAGTTTTGCGCTCGATAACGGTGGTGTCCACACCAATAGCGGTGTCCCCAACAAGGTAGCATATCTTTTGACTGACGGAGATATTCACAACGGCATTACTATTCGTGGTTTAGGGCGTGCCGACACGCAGAAGCTGTATTACGATGTGCATACTACCCGGCTGCGTAGCAATTCACAATTTGCAGATGCTCGTAATGAAATGATTGAGCAGGCTGAAGCATATGTACGCATGGGTATATCCGGCTGGACATCGGCAGATGTTTGCAATATTCGCAATGCGTGGGCATCAGTTGGGCTTGGAACTGTTGTGGATTTGGATTGTGATGGTACGCCCGATGCAGAGGATAGCGACACTGACGGCGATCGTATTCTCGATGTGGATGATAACTGTGTTTTTTATCCTAATCCAAGCCAAACAGATACCGATGAAGACGACCAGGGCGACGCTTGTGATCCAGACGATGATAACGATGGTCGTGTAGATAACGTAGATAATTGCCCCCTGGTAAACAACCCAGGCCAGGAAGATGATGATTTTGACGGTATCGGGGATGTGTGTGATGATGACGATGGCGATCATGTGATGAACCCGGATGATAATTGCCGCTTCAATTACAATCCCTGGCAAGAAGACAATGATGGGGATGGTGTAGGAGATATATGCGACCCAGATGATGACAATGATAATCTCATGGACATTGAAGACAACTGTCCTTTCACAGCAAATCCTGATCAAGAGGACAGTGATGGTGATGGAATAGGCGACGCTTGTGACAACTGCCGAGATAACGCTAATCCTGATCAGGCAGACACCGATGAAGATGGAATTGGTAATGTTTGTGATGGCGATTTAGACGGGGATGGCATTCTCAATATCGAAGACAACTGTATCTTCGATTACAATCCATACCAAATTGATATTGACGGGAACCTCATTGGCCTCGCCTGTGATCCGGATGAACGATTTTTGTTGTCACCTCCCGAAAATATATTAGATACCCACATCCGCTTTATTGATCCTGAAGAGCCGGTGTTGATCCCAATATTCCCTTGCCTGGTTGATGGCTGCGGCCCCTGGTATTTGGATCCCATGCGAGTTAATGTCGAAGTGGGATTGCCGTTTGAGATGCCGGTTCAAATTGTAAATGATATGGGGATGTCGGTGGCCAGAGCAGATATTGACAGCAACCCTTCGCTCATTTTTACGCCGGATATGGAGTTTTTCTTCCAATCTCCCATTGTTTCAGACCAACAGTCAAGATTGCTCAACACACAAGCAGCACCATTTCAGGGTCGTGATTATTACCTGGCAATCTATCCAACAGAAGAAATAGAGATTGGCAAATCAATCCCGCTGCAGTTATCAGTTGATGAAGAGTCAAACGAGCTGCCATTTCAAATATATTTGCCTATTGTCATGCGCTAACCTATGAAGACAACGGATGGCGTATATGCTATAGGCTAAATTGAGTAGTAATAGATTGAAGGTTATCAACCTCGTTGATTCCCAAAACCTTATTTTGGCGCAATGATTAAACTTTATCATTGCGTCATTTTTATTTGAGGGAAAGGTTGTCGGTTACTTATTCGTCTTCTATTTAAAGCAGCCAAGTAAAAATTCTGAATACAAGCTCTTGGAAAATTAAAATAAAAGCAGCAACACATTAGATAACATCAACCAAATTGATAATCAAATAAGGAGATTGCATTATGGACTGGACAGCGTGTGAAACAGCAGCTTCATCAAATATTCAAGATCATGTCAAAGTACTGATTCAACCCACCGAAGGGGAAAATGAATTCAGAGTAGTTGCGAAGAACTTGGGTGAAAAACGACTCATACACGTTAAGTGGTGTGTGCAAGTAGTCGCCCCGTCTGAGGCACGGATCATCGTACCGCCTCGTAAAATAGTTAAAACAACATCTAATTGGAAAACTCCTACAGGTGGTATACCGAGATGCTACACAGTCTATGAAGAGGGTGATCGACATATTGAAGTATATTTTCATCCATCAGACGCAACTGCCCCTAATTTCGATTTAGACACAGATCATAATGCTGACGGTCAAGTCAAATTTAGGATGTGGTTACCTGCTAGCGGTTCCAGAGAGTTAACTTTAAAAGCAACCCTTCGTGCTATTCCCGATATAGAGGGTGAAACGATGCCTGGTTCAAGCACTTTCACAGTAAGAGTCTGATAACAGAGGGGAATTAATTATGCGACACACTTTATTAAATAATCAATATGCTCGTATCGCTTTATTGGGTTTCGTGCTCATAGCCATCTCTTTTGTCACCTTGCCAGCTATGCTAAGAGTCCACGGACGTCCAGATGCTGACGGCACAATTATTTTGGAAGTATTCCAGGCAAGAGCTGTCGAAGAAGATGATGATACATTCTTCGGTCCAATTATTGGCAATGAGCAAGATTTTTTCTTTGAGGCATCAGTCAACGGTGGGCCAAAAGAGAAAAGTCCGATCATTGAAGGAAGGGACTGGGCTACATGGGTGCCACCTTTTACCGTTTCGGCAACAGTTCCCATGGATACTTTAATAGTACCCATAAAGGTCAGTTTATTTGACGATGACAATACCAGTGGCACAGATCATTTCGACATCAATCAGCAGCCCGGTAGGGACTTAGACCTATTCTTCAATACCTGCACCTTACGACTGGAACGTAGCGGGATTTCACTGAACGGTCCAGATCGTCACTGGTTCCCACCTGGACTTGAAGACGATGCAGCCGATGTAGAAATCCGGGTTCTTACTGGCGACGGCAAGCCCTTCAGCCCAAATGATGTGGCCATCGCCAACGCGACTCCGGTACAGACAGTCTTTAACCCACGCAACATCATCGCCGATAAGGGAACGGCCTTCATGGTTGATTTCACTAGTTCCTGGAGCGTTTCGCGCAATGTTCTAGTGACGGTCGAAATGAGCGATGGTATTAGTAATGTGAGTGAAACAAAAATCGTTAATGTTCCTCCATCAGGCTTGCGCGTTTTCTTCTTCGACGGTTCGGGAACTGCAGGTCCATATTTTCCGATTAAAAATTCTGTTGATCCAAACCTGACCTTCAGTGTGACAACTGAAGTTGAAGGGGAACCACCTATCGTGCCAGAACCACCCTGGTTCAACTGCACAAGTGAAAATAACGCGATAACAAATGCATCGCTACCGGTTATTGAAACTGTTGAGCATCGTACCGTATACTTGGCATGGGACTGGGACGCCGCAGAGTCAGTAGTCAGCCACCCTTCGCCATCAATTGTCAATCTCACCCGTAATTCAAACGAAACGTTTCGCAAAGGGATTTTTCCAGTTGCCAACGCACCATCGGCCAGGTTTCCAGGGACTATTACTAGTCCTGCAACTTTTTTGGAACCATTTCCGACCCTTGCATCCTTTAGCATAGGGGCTATGTCGGCTGGTATAGACCACCTAGTATTGATGCCGCGTTCAGGATGGTTTGCCAGTAATGCCGACAGACTTACCTTTTGTACGCCAGCCATAGGTTGTTCCCTGGGATCTTTTCATTCTCATGCCGTTATTGCCGAAGCGAATAGCCCCATGACAACCGTTCACGAACTCGGCCACGCCCACCGTCTCAGCCAACACAGTTGCAGCACTGGTGGACTTTTAGAAGATATTTTCGGCCTGGGTTGTCGGGATGAATATACTCACGCTCCGGCTGACGGTGCGCCCTATATTGGCAATGGTTATGATGTAGAAGGCAACATCTTCCCCACAGGCTCTATGGATGCACCAGACGGAACGCGCCAGGTAAGGGCCATCAATTTCATGGACGCTGCTACTGCCGGTCTACCACCCTTTAGCTTCGACCGTTGGATAGACAAGTTCACTTACGATTTTCTCAGTGAAGAGCTTCGAGCACCGCAGGATCCAGAACTCGTAAACGTCACTGGCTTTGTAGAATCGCCTAGTGGATTAAATGCAACTTCTGTATTCAGCGGGACGTTATATCCCGCCTTCCAATTCTTCGGCATTCCTGACATGGAAGAGTTAGCCTACAATGAACCAAGTGGTCACGGTGTATTCGCCGTACACTTAGTGACTGCTCAGGGTTCTCGGATATACCGCTTCACGCCGGAGTTCACCGCTGAAGGCACAGACACAGGTGGTGTTGGTGCCTTCTCATTCAGTGTCCCCTGGGATCAGGCTACAGAACAAATTGCGCTTTACGGCCCTTCCAATCTGGGCGAACCGCAGCAAAATCAGGATGTATTACTTTTCTCAATTGATCGAACGGCCGCTTCTCCTACTGTAAATACCTTGATAGCGGATATCAATCCTCCAAACTTGCTTGGTCCAAGACCTCAACCGCCCACGATACCCTCTAATCATGATATATTCGTTGCCTGGGATGGAGCCGACCTCGATTCACAAAACTTGAATGCATTTCTATTACTGGATCCGCCACCATACAATGACGAAGATGTTGGTTGGGTTCCAGTTGGCTTGAATATCGAGGGGAATCAATTCACCATTCCAGCAAATTCATTGTTTGCTCCTGGGCTTTACAAAGCACGATTACTTATTTCAGATGGCATCAATTCGGTAACGTATGACATCGACCATTTATTCACTTTAGAAGCAAACGTTGTATATCTTCCATTGATTGTGCACAATTAGATCACAAAAACGTGAGAGACAAATAGGTCTGATCCTTAACAGACCTATTTGCCTCTGTTTAGCTAATCAAAAACCATTTTTCGGCATGGTTCAGAATGAGACAAATCACCTTTACACTTCCGGCCGAAGAGGGCGACCACAAGGGTACGCCCCTACACGAGGTTGAATCGTAGGGGCGACCCTTGTGGTCGCCCAAAAATTGTAAA
>QQUD01000001.1 GCA_008501785.1 Chloroflexota bacterium | reverse complement strand
CAAAGCCAGCGGAAATTATGGATATGCAGCAAATCACGCACGGTCACTTTCGAGGCCGTATTTTCATTCATATAATTCTCCTGAATCAGTTTGGGTTTGAAAAAAGAAGACCCAATCGCCTAATTGTTTGACTGCGTGCTCACGACGAAGCCTCCCAATCTCTTAATCAATCAATATTCGCACCCGTAGGTTTCATCACTGGATAAAAAGCAACGGTCAAGCCATATGCAGGAATATCTGGATCCTCCTCATTGCCTTCGCACAGTTCGCTGTATTCTTCAATCAGCGATTGAAGGTTGCCGTAAAATTTAGTGGCTTCTTTCTCTGTGAAGTGCAAATGGACCCGCGCCATGCCACCTTTATTAGGTTTGTCTGGACTTGTCCAATCGATCAGACCTGCGCGGAAGCTATTTTTAATTTCTTCTTTTGTGGAGTCTAAAATCGCGCCTAGCAGTTTGTCTAAATTTTCGTCACTCATTTCGCTGTCGAGCAGCAAATTTTCATCGACTTGATAACGACTGGCAGTAACTTGATATGTCTTTTCGATGATGCCAGAGACTATATTAGTCTCTACCACACGAATGATGCCGTGTTTTTCGAGCAAGTTGATGTGATAGTACAATTTGGTAGGGAGGATATCTAAAACGGCCGAAACTTCTTTTACCGTCTTCGGTTCTTTGATGGTTTTAAGCAGTTGCAGTCGCAGTGGGTGCGTAATTGCTTTGAGTGTGTCTAAATCTCGAATAATAAATTCAGCTTCAACAGTTTTTTTGTGACCCATTGTGCAATCTTCTTATAGTGATTTGGTATTTCTTCGTCGTTTAAAAAATTTCAAATGATGAAAAGATTGTAAATGATTAAATAATTTTTGTCAACCAAAAACTAACATTAAAAATGGCACGAAAATCAATAATACTGATTTGTGCCATTCGTCAATTCGTTCTATTCGTGTTGTCGTGTTAAATAATTCGTTTAACGTTACATTTCCTTTGTCCGCGTTACATTTTCTTTGTCCAGGGAAGGCCGAGTTCAGTTGCTTGAGCAATATAATCATCAATGTGAGAACGGCAAACCTCATGCATGTCGGCAGATTGCGTAAAAGCTTTGAACCATGTTGTAATTTCGGCTAACGCTTCTTCCCAGGTGTAAACTGGTCGCCAGCCCAACCGTTGCGCAGCTTTTTCCCAGGTTAAACGCAAATATCCCGTCTCAATCTTGGCATAACCAGGATCGGTATGCTCCCAAGAGCCACTGCCCCACAAATCAACCAACTTCTCAGCAATCGCCTGGGTTGAGATGCCATTTGTTTCCAATGGTCCAAAATTCCACGCTTCGGCGAAATTAGGACCATCTTCCAATAGTTTGACAGCCAACCACATGTAACCACTGAGTGGTTCTAACACAAGCTGCCATGGCCGTACACTAAGCGGGTTACGAACACCAATTGACTCGCCCCCCATCAGTGCATTCATGCAATCAGGAATCAGACGGAATTCTCCAAAATCACCACCCCCAATCACATTCCCAGCCCGTGCAGAAGCAATTGCCACGCCATGTTCATCATACTTTTCAGGTGGGAAATAGGTGTCCCGATAAGATGTAATGGCAAGTTCAGCCATTGCTTTGCTGGCGCTATAGGGATCATGACCACCCAGGCGGTCTGTTTCTCGATACCCCCACAGCCATTCTTCATTATGGTAAACTTTATCGGTTGTTATGCTGACCAATGCCTTCACACAATTTGTCTGACGTATGGCTTCTAAAACATTGATCGTGCCCATTGTATTTGTTTCAAAAGTCATACGGGATTCAGCGATTGATTTCAGCACAATCGGTTGTGCGGCCAAGTGGAAAATGATGGTAGGTTTGTGTTTTTTAATGACGTTGTATAGTTGGTCATAATCTCTGATATCGCCGCGAATGTCTGTTATCTGGCTGCTGATTTTCGATGCAATATAGTTGCTAGGATTGGTGGGTGGATCTTCTAGGGCAAAGCCAATCACGTTAGCACCCAATTCTTTCAACCAAATAGTTAACCAGGAGCCTTTAAAACCCGTATGGCCGGTAATCAGAACTGTGAGATCTTCGAATATGTTGTTGAATAGATGATTCATTACTAATTCCCTCATTTATGGTATGGTTCTATTTTACAGTGTAAAATTTTTGCTGGTAAATAATCCAGACGTTTGATCAACGTCAAATGTGCGATTATTCAATTTCTGCAGCAAGAGGATGATATAAAAGGGCCTTAACCTCTGGTGTAAGTAATGTCGTAAGCAAATATTGATAGGCTGGCAAGAATAGAATTAACCAGTTTGGATTATCACAGTGTGTAATTATCACAAAAAGTGATTTACACAAAAAGTGATTTACACAAAATGTGATTTGAATGTATCAGGTCTTTTATTTTCAAGACTATTGAGGATGTGTCATAGATGAAGCGTGAAAATGTAGTTGGAGATACCCAATCAGAGAAAGACAATAAAATAAATGGACACAAGCGTATGTCGTCAATTGAATCTAATCCACAAGCGGAACACGATGTTGCTAATACGGAGCATATTCACGTTTCTGTTGTAATTCCAATTTACAACGAAGAAGAAAATTTGCCCCATCTTTATACACAAATGCAAGAAGCACTAGATAACCTTGAGCAAACAGGGGAGGTTATTTTAGTTGATGATGGTAGTTCTGATAAGAGCTACGAGATCATGAAAAAATTTCCAGAAAAAGACGGCCGTTTTCGTGCGATTAGCTTACGGCGTAACTTTGGACAAACGGCCGCTTTTTCGGCAGGCTTTGATCATTCCCGTGGTGATGTGATCATTACGATGGATGGCGATTTACAAAATGATCCAATGGACATGCCTAAACTTTTGGATAAGATGAGTGAGGGGTATGATATTGTTAGTGGGTGGCGTTTTAACCGACAAGATAAGTTAATTACGCGTAAAATACCTTCGCAAATGGCAAACCGACTGATTTCTCGTTCGACCGGTGTTTCCCTGCACGATTATGGATGTTCGCTAAAGGCTTATAAACGTGATGTTTTGGAAAACACAAAACTATATGGTGAAATGCATCGGTTTATTCCAGCGTTAGCGAGTCGATATGGGGTTCGTGTAGCTGAGGTGCCTGTTAATCATCGTGCGCGTCAGTTTGGGCAATCTAAATATGGTTTAGGTCGTGTTGTGCGGGTTATATTAGATTTGATGACGGTCATCTTTTTGCTTGATTATGCGACGAAACCAATGCAAATTTTTGGATTGATGGGATTGGGGTCTTTTAGTTTAGGTCTAATCTTGTCAGCATATTTGTCTATTTTGCGCCTCTTCTTTGAAGTACCGTTGGCAGATCGACCGCTGCTTTTGTTGGCTGTGTTGATGATTGTCGTTGGTGTGCAGCTGTTGATTATGGGCTTGCTAGGTGAATTGGTAATTCGTACTTATCATGAAACGCAAGATAAACCGATTTACTCGATTCGGGAACACAGCTTTAAAGATTAAAGAATCCCCTACTTGAAATTTGCTTGCAATTTAAATCATAAAATGAATCAATATTGATTCATTTTGTGATTTTTTGCTTATGGTCCCCCTTGATTTTTGCCAGTTCTCTACCTGC
Source organism: Chloroflexota bacterium (assembly GCA_008501785.1). Next base: position 2,356 of record QQUD01000001.1, on the reverse strand, counting down.
TGTTCTCCTTTCACATACCCCACAGACAGAAGTGATTTTGGTTAAATACGGCCGTTTTTGGAGAAATTTGCACTTTTATGGGTGTCTGTTCATAATATCTGCACAAAAATTGCGTGAAATTTACGTAAAATGAGTTGATTCATCTTAAAAGTAATAGTACTCTTTACATGAAGTCTATTGCATGAAGTTTTCATTTTGAATCATTAATAAAAGAATTGATTAAGCTTTACCAACCTTTAAAACATTTTATTTAAATGTTAAACATTGCAAACTGCGTTTGGGACCGGGGACTAAAGTCCTAACCGCCATGTACTAGTGACATCGTCCTCTTAAACCTTTATGATGAGAGTCATCAAGTATTGGTAACACATTTGCAATGGAGAATACACCAATGGCAATCGTTCTAATTTTTACAGCTCTTTCAGTGACAGCATCCGTATTTGTAATATCTGCTTGTGCTCTTTCTTCTCGAATCAGCCGTGATTATGAATGGGAAGAGTCAATAGAACAAGAACCGGAATTCTCTTTGCATCCAGCGCAACAATCAATTTCATAATTATTTGTTGTTCTAATTAAATAGTTGCATTGTAATGTTAATAAATGCCGCCGCAAGGCGGTTTTTTTGTTTCTATACCTCCTCAAGATTAAATCAACATCAGCAAATAATGTGCCTTCCTGAATGAACTTGTACAATAACACCATTCATGGGAGGATTGTTGAGTATGAAAAACCAGATATATAAAACATTGTTTCTTATTGTTGCTGTATTTGTTTTGTTATTTGTCGAAGGGCAGGTACGTTCAGTATTGGCGCACACACGTGTAGAAGTTGGCCCGTATGCGATTGTGGTCGGGTGGTTGGTAGAGCCCCCTGTAATTGGTGAACGAAATGCTGTGATTGTTGAGGTGCATGAGGATGATGCCCCTGTTGTGGGCGTTGAAGCAACTCTGGATGCTGAGTTTGTCTATGGTGGGCAAGTGTTTCGCGCAAACTTGAATCCTACAGAAACGCCTGGATTATATACAGCCGAAATCTTCCCAACCGTTCGCGGCCAATATGCGGTGCGTCTTTTCGGTTCAATTGGTGATTTGGAGATTGATGAAGTGCTAGAGCCAGAAGAGGTCTTTCCGGCATCACGCATTCAGTTTCCAGAAGCACAGCCAGAGCCACGAGACTTACAACAGCAAATAACGATGTTGCAAGCAGAAGTGCGGTCATCGCGTACTTTGGCAATGGTTGGTTTGGGCACTGCCGCATTGGGCGTTATTATGGGGGCGATAGGGCTTATTACGGGACGACGACGATCATAAATCTTTTACCATTGCTGCTATTGCTGCTATTGCTGCTATTGCTGCTATTGCTGCTATTGCTTATGAAATTGCGACGAAATTTACGAATATTTGGTTTGTTTTTGATGCTATTGGTTTGGTGGGGAACGGCCGTTTCACCCATCTCAGCCCATGCCGTTCCCGAAATTTCCAACCCACGCCCTAATCAACTACTGGAACTGTCGCCAGCCGAAATTCGAATTCAATTTAACGAACCCATTGTGCCCAGCTTGAGCCGCATTGATGTGTTGACGCAGGCTGGTCAATCTTTGGAAACGGATTTGCTTAGGGCCATTGATGATGAAAATCGAATTTTAGCAGTCAATTTACAGCAGCCGTTAAATGACGGCGCGTATCTGGTAAGCTGGCAGGTGTTGTCAGCAGTTGATGGGCATACTACTAATGGCTCTTTTTCGTTTGGGATAGGTAATGTTGATTTAACGGCCGTTTCCGACGAAATCTCCGTTCAAGCCCAAATCTCTCCTTTGAGCGCTGCGGCTAGATGGTTGACCTTAACAGGGTTGAGCCTGTTAATGGGCTTGTTTGCTTTTCGACTGTTGGTATGGAACCCGATTTTTGCCGAGGTTGAACTTGAACAGGCAGAAGAACGCCTCGACCTGGCTCATGCTGAAGTGAGCCTGAAAATGGGGACGGCTGGTTTGATTTTGCTGGTGGCGGCTCTGGTTGTGGTGTTTATTGATCAGGCAACGACCTTTAATTTGATTCAATTTGACAATTTTCAAACCTGGATTAGTACGCAATTTGGAGCCATGTGGCTGATTCGCTTCTTTCTGATTGCCATTTCCCATTTCAATTTGAGCTTGTTTGTGGATGTGAAAAACGGCCGTCAAGAGTTGCGTGGCTGGGAATGGTGGGCTGGACTTATTTTAGCAGGTGGGCTGGCACTCACCAGTGCGATGATTAGCCACAGTGCGGCGCTTTCTAGAGATACTGTACAGGCAATTTTGGTTGCATGGGTACATGTTTTAGCCGCAACTATCTGGCTTGGGGGATTGGTCTATTTGGCG
>QQUD01000839.1 GCA_008501785.1 Chloroflexota bacterium | reverse complement strand
GATATGTATTGTATCGGCATTCGTACATATAATAGCAACGAACAAAACGTGGCATATTCATATATTCAAAATATTAAACTGACCCCCGTCTCAAATGCAAACCAAGCTACTGGAAATTGGCCGCAAACACCTTCTCAACCATGTTGGCCAGCATCACCCCCTGCACTAGTGACCATCCACAATAAATCGGCTGGGACTATCAATGTCGCAGCGGGGTCTGGTAATCCTTCAACTCAAATCCAACCCCAAGCTAATAAAACCGTCCCAGGCTTACCGGGAGTACAGTTAAGTAATGGCAGCCATACCTACACGATCACTTCATTTCCCCAGCAAACGATTTACTACAATCCTTCAACCGGTTTCACTACCTGCCCGCCTACGACAAATCTTCCCCAAGTGACCATCCACAACTTGTCTACGGGGGCTATTAATGTCATCGTGGGAACAGGCACGTCGCCAACGCAAATCCAACCCCAAACTGATCAAACCGTCACAGGTTCACCAGGTGACGTGATCAGCTATGCTGGCCATATGTACACAATTACACCAGCTCCAACGCAAACTGTTTATTACGACCCTGCAACAGGGTTCACCACCAGCCCACCCCCATCGGCTACGCTCCCTCAGGTGACTATCCAGAATAGGTCTGCCGGGGCTATCAACGTTGTCGTTGGGACGGGCACATCGCCAACGACAATCTTAGCTGGGCAAGATCAAACCGTCGCAGGCTCACCGGGTGACGTGATCAGCTTTGGTGGACAAACGTACACGATCACGTCAGTTCCACAGCAAACGATTTATTATGTCCTTGCAAGCCCTACAACGGGATTCCCCACCAGCCCGTCACCAACTCCGACACCTCAACCTCAGCCGCAACCCGGACCGAGCAACCCATTAATAGTCATCACGAATATGACGAACGAGGAGGTAAGAGCTGCTGTTTCCGACGCTAGTACCACCTCCCCAATTCATCACAATTGGAGACTTCAAGCCAAACAGCCGTATAAGGTTGAGCGTCATACAGTTTCCCTCAATCGTCAATTACAGGCAGGTAGCAAGATATGGATTGGTAGTAAATTTTATACAATTACAGCAGATCCGATTCAAAATATTGAATATTACTCCTATGGTTTCAGGACATCCCCGATTCCTCCCGCACCCTCAACCACACCGAACACCGTAACTGTCAAAATTTACAATAGGCTTACATGGGAACACCAATTTGCGATTGTTAAATATCATCTATTAGCACCTAATAATTTTGAGACCTTTCAAATCGATAATGGTACTAACATGCCCAAAAGGCTTCATGTAGGTGACACGATATGGTTACATGCTCCCCCTTCTTCATCTTATACAGTTACTGCAGACCCAAATCAAAGCATTACATTTCGTGATAGTGGTGTCATAGACAATAACGCTTATACGCAGAGGAGAAGAGGGCCATAGCGGTGTGACAGAACCGACAAGCAAGTTCATTTAGTTTGGCAGTATGGACGAACAGTTCCAATTCTATTGTTTAGTGCCATGCGAGGTTTAGTATTTGCTAAAGGGCTGGCACAACTTAGAAAATGTCATTATTATCGAACGGCTTAGGTATAGTGGCAATGAGGTGCACTTTGCAGGAGGCAGGTCATCTACTGTTAAAGGCCGTATGAGATGGCCTGCACGACACACTTTGTTGCAAAAAAGCAAAGAATGGCCGCCTAACATGGCATTGAGCCGACGCATAACGCGGCTCATGCAGGCGAACGGACGACAAATAATATATAAAAACACATACATTTGCAGATCGAAAATAGTTTAGAGTTATTAAAAATGGTACAATTGTTCGTATGAACTTAGAAAATTTAAAAGCCCTTTCGCTCTTCTCTGGTTGTGGAGGAATGGATTTGGGTGTAAGCCAAGCTGGATTTGATGTCCTTGCCTCAGTCGAGAGAGATCCATACTGTTGTGAATCCCTACGAGTCAATAAGGAATACCAGGGAACTTCTAATAAAATTGTAGAAGCAGACATCCGCAACATTTCCCCAAAGATTCTGGCTGATGAAATTGATCTAAAAATAGGCGAGCTAGATCTTCTATTTGGGGGGCCACCTTGTCAAGCATTTTCGCAGATTGGTAAGCAAAAAGGGCTTGAAGATGAGCGCGGCCTTCTTCTTTTTGAAATGGTTCGTTTTGCGAGAGTGTTAAAGCCAAAGGTTGTATTTATTGAACAGGTAAAAGGGCTTGTAAACGCAAAAGATGTGGCAGGACGACGTGGAGGCATTCTCAAAGCACTGTTGGATGAGCTTACACAAATTGGCTATGTGTCAAAATGGAAAGTTATTAACGCTGCTGATTTTGGAGTTCCTCAGAAACGCCAAAGATTGTTTATTGTTGCCACACTTGATGAAAATGGCTTTGAATTTCCTTATGCCGAATTTGCTGTACAACCTAAACCTACACTTTTTGGTAGCTTAAAACCATATGTGACAGTAGGACAAGCAATCGCTGGGTTGGGCGAGCCAGAGGTTAAAGACAAAAATGGATTTACACGGACAGATAGTCATGTTGATCCAACACCTGCAGGAGACAAATATCGTATTAACGGTGTTCCAGAGGGATTGTATCTTTCATCTCAGGTAGGAATCTTGCCGCCCGAACAAATAAAGGGATTGACCAAGAAAGATACAACCAAGTTTCTCCGTACTTCACGATTCTCACCTTCCAACACTTTACGTGGTGGGGAAATTTTTTTCCATCCAACGAAGAATCGTTATCTTACTCCCCGAGAATATCTTAGAATTCATGGTTTTCCAGATGAGTTTATTCTTAAAGGGCCTATTCGTGGACGTTCCGGTCGTGTCAAAAATTTAGATCAGTATCGGCAAATAGCGAATTCGGTTCCACCACCGCTTGCAAAAGTAATTGCCGAAAAAATTAGAGGCTATTTGTGTCAAAAATCTTTGAACTTTTCGGTTACCGCCTGAATGATAAATCCCCTCAGGCTATTCATAGTCGCACCAACGCCCTTTGTCCTTTCATGGAAGAAAAATGTGATGGTGGGGGAAATCGCCATCTTTCAAACATCAACCTTACAAAGAAGCCTGAACTACAACAGCATTTCAATAGTTTAGACAACATCGCATCAGGTGTTTGTTCTCTACAACTTCATCAAAACGAAACGCCTTGGATAGTCTGCCCACGTCGTTTAATGTATCTTGCAAGTATTTATAGGAAGTTTGAAGGTTATCAGAATAGAGCAATACAACATCTTTGGGAACTTGCTGGTTATCAAAGCCCTTGTAGAGTTGGTGTTTGGCCTGAGCTTCGCGTTACTCACAAATTAGGCTCAAAGAGCTTCACTTATACCTTTGATTATTTGTTGATGCCGCTGCATTCGATAGACCAGAATCAAATTGAAGATATAACTGGCGTGAGTTGGAATCGCGTTCGTCGAAGTTTGGCTAAAGCTGGATACACTATTGCACAACGTGGTGAAGTAGAGTTTGTTGAAGATTTTCCTCACGGTGATCCACTGATTGTTGAGATCATGACCTCAAGCACGTCTGGTGGGAACAAAAATAAACGAAGTACCATTCCAATGGCTGTTGAGGATGCAATTTTGAAAGATGAACATCTTGCACCAGGAATCAACTATCGTCAGGTATGGGCTCGAATGGTAAGCCAACTAATTGTAAAGTCTGAAGTAGCAATTGCTTGGGGAGGCAAAACTGTTTGGGTATTACAAGATAAGTTGGTGGATTATATTTCTGAAACAACCGCATTAAACGTTCATCAATTTCTTGCTGAAAATACTGATGAGGTTAACATTTTGAGCTTGGGTTATCAAGGTGATTTTGAAAAGGGTAACGGCGTTATCGAATTATCTCGCGGAGATCTATTTGCTGGCCCAATATCTTCAAATCCGCAATCACAGCCAAGTTTTCAAGACATGATACATGCACCTTTGTTACCTTCTCAGTCTGTACTGATGAACGCGCTCACGAAACGTTATCCAACAGTCACAAACTCACTTGCGCCCTAACAGGGCTTGCACCTGACCTAGCGGCAGGTGAAACGGGCGTTGAACTAAGCGCTACGCGCAGGATAGCCAGCGAAAGTCATCTTCCCTCTTCATTTCTAACCCATTAACCGACTATATTTCTTAGAAATCCAAATTTCTAGGAGGTATAGTCATGACTCAATTACGACAACGCATGTTGGCAGACATGCAACTACGAGGTCTTGCTCTTAAGACCCAGAAATCTTATTCGCGAGCTGTGCAGCAACTTGCCCAGCATTACAGCAAATCCCCTGACCAGGTAACCGAAGAAGAACTGCGCGACTACTTTCTCTTTTTGAAGAACGAGAAGAAGGCATCGCGCAGTGCCTGTACAGTTGCCTTGTGCGGCATCAAGTTTTTCTTCGAACAAACATTGCAACGCCAGTGGAAAGTATTCGATTTAGTCAGACCGCCCAAAAGCAAGAAACTGCCTGCTGTCCTGAGTCGGGAAGAGGTAAGACGTGTGCTGGGTAGCGTGCGTCGTGCACATTATCGAAATTGCCTGACCACGATTTATACCTGTGGACTGCGGCTGCAAGAAGCGATACGGTTGGAAGTGCGTGATGTGGACGGTGACCGAGAGTTGCTGCATATTCGCCAACCCAAAGGGTGGCGAGATCGTTATGTACCATTACCACAAACAACCTTGACCTTGTTACGACAACAGTGGGCAATCCATCGACATGCAACCCTGTTATACCCCTCTCGCACACAGCAGCAAGCAACACAGCCCATGTCGCCAAGTGGTGTGCAAAGAGCGTTCAAAGCCGCATGTGCTGATAGCGGCATCTCGAAACCAGCAACCGTGCACACGCTGCGTCATTCTTGGGCCACCCATCTGTTGGAAGCCGGTGTCAATCTGCGCCTGATTCAGCTTTGGCTGGGACACAAGTCACTGCAAACGACAGCGATTTACACGCATCTGACCCGCAACGCCGAAACACTGGCTGGTGAGAAGATTAACCGTCTCATGGCCGACTTAGCAGATGAGCCTGTCGATGTGCCATGGTAACCTTGGCTGATATTTTCCGGCAGTTTGGACCAGCTTACTGCGCACAATTCAGTCACAAACTACTCTACAGTCATAAGCAAGCGATGCAGGCCATTGTGCAGTGCCGCACCGCTGCGCTGGGTGGTCATGTTTACACTTGCACGGACTGCCACCATACCGAATATCGTTACCATTCCTGCCGCAACCGTCACTGTCCCCAATGTCAGGGAGATAAAGCGTATCAATGGCTAGCACGCCAACAAGAAATGTTGTTGCCTGTACCCTACTTTCTGCTCACCTTTACGTTGCCTGCTGAACTGAGACCTTTCGCTCGCAGTCAGCAAAAGCTGATCTACAATCTACTCTTTCGTACCTCAGCAGCAGCCACACAGCAGTTGGCGCAGAATCCACGCTGGCTGGGTGGCAACATTGGCATGATGGGGGTGCTGCACACCTGGGGGCGCAATCTGGCGTATCATCCCCATGTTCACTATCTGGTTCCCGCTGGCGCTTGGGATGGGCAAGTGTGGCGTTACGGCCGTTCCCCTCGTTTCTTTCTCCCCGTCCGTGCCCTCTCCCAGCTCTTTCGCGCCAAGTTTCGGGATGCGCTTAAACAAACTGACTTGTTTAAGACGATCCCGACTTCCGTTTGGTCACAGGATTGGGTTGTCCACTCTCAACCAGTTGGTCGGGGTCTGCGAGCATTGCGTTATTTGGCTCCTTACATTTTTCGTGTGGCACTCTCAAACCGTCGCCTGGTTGCTGTGACTGATACGGCGGTAACGTTTCGCTATCGACCGTCTGGCTCTCGTAATTGGCGATTGTGTGTACTGTCACCGTTTGAGTTCATCCGTCTCTTCTTGCAGCATGTCCTGCCCAAAGGGTTTGTCAAGGTACGTTACTATGGCTTTTTTAGTCCCGGCCAGCGCCAACTCTTA
>QQUD01000379.1 GCA_008501785.1 Chloroflexota bacterium | reverse complement strand
TTCGTGCCGATCTGTGTGGGCAGCGAATGTTTCATGAACGCGGTCGCCGAGTTTAGCTAAAACGGCCGTTTCTATCTCTTCATTTGTGTCTTCAAGGGTCGGCTCACGTTTTTCTTTGCCGATTGCCGCCCGCATTTCTTCTTGCGTGGCAATTATGGGCTGAACTGCTTCATGTCCGAAGGAGAGTGCTTTCACTAGCACATCTTCAGCAACTTCATTGGCACCAGCTTCGACCATAATGATTGCATCTTTGCTGGCTGCCAGCCGCAGGTTAAGCGAGCTGTTTTCCATTTGCTGGATGGTGGGGTTGGCTACAAATTGGTCATCGATGTAGGCAACGCGCACAGCGCCAATGGGGCCAGCCCAGGGAATATCGGAAATGGTGAGGGCGGCACTAGCTGCGTTGACAGCTAAGATGTCGAGGTGATATTCATCGTCTGAGGATAATGTGGTGATGATGACTTGTACTTCGTTGCGCATCCCTTTGGGGAATAACGGCCGTAATGGACGATCAATCAGTCGAGAAATGAGCGTGGCTTCAGTCGTCGCACGTCCTTCTCGTCGGAAAAATCCACCTGGAATGCGGCCAGCGGCGTACAACTTCTCTTCAAAATCGCAGCTAAGTGGGAAGAAATCAAGTCCTTCTCGAATTCTTTTGGACATGGTTGTTGTGGCCAGCAACATGCAGTCGCCGACGCGGATGGTGACGGCACCACCTGCTTGTTCAGCCAGTCTGCCTGTGCCGAAAGTGATTTCTGCATCACCAATATTTGTTGTAAATGTTTTTTCTTGGGACATTAAATAGTAACCTCCAATGGTTCTATGCCGCTCGCAAAATTCATTTGACAGAGATGGAGAAACAACAATAAGCCGTTTGTTTTAACAAAACATTTGTTTTAACAAAACGGCCGTTTTCCGCGTGACATGTTTCTCTATCTTTTTTCGTCAAGCGATATTTTGGGTGAATAATGGAATGAGGGGCATATTGTTAGGAACTGGGGATTGGCTCATACACCTCGTATGGGACAATGCCCAATACCTAAACACCACAGCGCCATCTTTCCATTAAAACGGCGTAGGGGCTTGACCTATCAAGCCCCTACATTGTTAATAATTCGATTTATCGGCGCAAGCCAAGTCGCTTGATGATGGCACGATAGCGTTCTGGCTCATTCTTACGCAAGTAAGCAAGCAGACGACGTCGCTTACCGACCAGCTTGAGTAAGCCGCGTCGGGAACCTTCATCATGTTTATGGACATTTAAATGTCCTTGCAACTGTTTGATGCGTCGGTCAAAAATAGCAATTTGTACTTCAGGAGAGCCTGTATCGCCCTCATGTGTTGCAAATTCTTCGATTAGTTCGGTCTTTTCAGCCTCGTTTAATGGCATGTGTCAATCCTCCAAAAAATATTTTGCCTGACAGCCGTCGTGCCGAGTACGTCGCACTTTCAAGCCAATTAACAATTATACCGGGAAGGGGCACTTGCTCCAAATTGAAGCGCAATTCTTTAGCCTGCCCAAACCTGTGGTTTAATGACCGTCGAACCAATCTGCTTCATTTTGGCGCACAAATCTTGATACATCATCTCATCTTGATAAATGCCGATGATCGCCCCGCCAGAACCGGCGAATTTGGCACTTGCACCGCAGGCCCGTGCTGCCTCTACCATCTGCACCTGCCACGAGGGCAAACAATAAAGAAGGCAGCGCGTATCAAAATTCTCATCGATAAGCCCTCCTAATCGTTCAACGTCTCCTGCGTGAAGTGCTTCCTGTCCCTGTTCAGCTAACGAAGCGAAATGCTGCATGGCCGAAACAATTTCCTGCTCGCCGCGATTGTATCGGCTGCGGATGTCATTGTGGAAAACTTCGGTTGGCTCGCTCAACATATTGTTATAAGCGACGTAGATATTCGGCATAAGGTCTAGGGACATTGGTTTGTATTGGTAATGGGTCAATCCACCGGTAATTTGTTCGTTTGACTGGGCAAAGTCCATGTAAACCATGCCCTCGTAACATTGGATGACGCGGTCTTGCAAACCGCCAGCGATGCCCAACTCTTCTTCCACTGACAAGACGAGGGTGGGTTGCACCGGTAAGGGGATTTCTACTTCATAAAACGCCATCAGGGCGCGCAGGGTAGCGGTGATAATGGCGCTGGAACCGGCCAGACCGACCTGTTGGGGTATGTTGGTTTCGTAGCGGATGGAAAAGTTTTGGTTATGTAGTTCGATTCCCTGTGCTTCACAATAGTTTACAAAACGTTTGATAGTCGCTTTAATGAGACGGATGCCGCCATAATACCCGTGTAACTGCACGTCTTTTGCTAAATCGTGGATGGAGCGGAAGCGGGCGCGATCTCGTTCGGCAAGAATAATTTCGACTGAATCCCATTCGTAGAGGACAATGGTTGCCCAAAAATTGCGGAGGATGATAGAAATTGTTTTTCCATTATAACCGTCGGATGGGTTGCCGAGAAGTCCGGCACGAGCGTAGCTTTTTTTACGTATGATCTGCATCGAGTAATGCCTCCAAATGTTGGCGCAGATCAGCGCCAAAACTTTTGTCAGTCAGGGCAAATTCGACAAAGGCACGAAAATAGGAGCCGAAGTTGCCAATGTCGTATCGTTTTTCGTGTGGTTGCAGGCGCACGCCGTACACTTTATGCCCTTCTCGAATCAAGCGGCGAATGGCGTCGGTGAGCTGGATTTCATTGCCAGCGCCAAAGCCGGTTTGTTCGAGCGCGTTGAAGATGACGGGGCTAAAAATGTAGCGAGCGGGGATGGCGAGGTTGCTGGGTGCTTCGTCTACGGGCGGTTTTTCTACCACGTCTGCCAGTTCGAAAATGTCGCCATCTTCGCGGGGAACGGCGATGCCGTAGCGGAACACTTCAGTAGGAGGAACTTCTTCAAAGGCGATAACGGCGGCTGCGTCCTGGGTAATAAACTGTTCCTTCATTCGTTGCACGACATTGCTTTCGGCGTTGATGCCAATGATGGAGTCGCCCAGCGCGACGATAAAGGGTTGATTGCCCACAAAATCTTTGGCACACAAAACGGCATGTCCCAACCCTAGCAGTTGGCGTTGGCGGGTATAAAAATAGCGCACCGAAGCGCGTTCAAAGGCTAACTCGTTCAATAGTTCTTCTTTACCAGATTCGCGCAGCGTTTGGGTCAATTCATTGTTCAAGTCAAAATGATTTTCGATTGATGTTTTGCCGGGGCCGGTGATGAATAACATCTGTTTTAATCCGACATTGGCTAATTCTTCTACGACATATTGGACGACCGGTTTGCGCCCCACTGGGAGCATTTCTTTAGGCTGTGATTTGGTGGCGGGCAATAATCTGGAACCAAGTCCTGCCACTGGCACAACTGCGATGTTGATGTCTGTCATGGTGTACTCTACTTTCTCCGTAAATTAAGGCTGGAAGTTGGTTGCCTGTTGCTTGTACCAGCAGCTAGGAACCAACTGTTTTGCCTGGAATATTGTTTTGTTCACCATAATCTTACAATCTAAAAATTGACATGCCAAATAACATACTATTGCGCTTAGTGGCGTGATTGAGGGAGCTGCGGGACACTTGTCACCGCACTGCTGATTTAGTAAGCGTCTATAATTAACTTGCCGGAGTGGGGGCTTTAGCCGGAACCGTTCCGGCTAAAGCCTCCACTCCGAAAAAGGGAAGTAATATTTTGACGGTCACTTAGCATGGTTGCATGGAAATTTGGCAATTTCAAGTGACCTGGAACAATGATTATTTTGTTAAGGGGCTTTTGGGTAAATAGGTCGTAAAACTCAAATGCTTTTTCTTAGACATATTGCTTTCCTGTAAATATGGTTTTCCCGGAAACTGATCTAAACCTGGGTTGTGATTAAGTTTCCGAGAAGACCCCTTGTTATGTTTCTGTTAAGAATTCTTGTTTTTAAAACTCTGCATCATCGAGAATTTTGGGAAGTTGCCATTGTAGTGGTCACAATCGGCCCAAAGATATTGTTGGTTTCGGCGAATTCCTTAACAATTCCTTCGGTTGCAGACCCTACACTATCAACCTGTGCATAGATGGTTGTACCGGACCTAATCGTGCCGGAGAAGTTGCTCGCGGACGGATGATAATAGGGACTGCTCAAAGTCAGGGTTAACGATTCTCCAGGATCCAATGTTGTCTCAACCCCCCAGGCGATCCCTTCACCACCGTTGGTTTCCCAGGTTTGGTTTGCGCCAGTTGGAGGGGTTGTCGGGTTGATATATAAATCAACCCAGAAGCTGTCGACCGTTGCCAACGACCCGGCATTTTTGATGACTACTTCTACATTTGTACTAGAAGCCATTACCGACTGCACAATCAGGTCTGGGTAACTTGGCATCACGATTATAGGTATATAGATGCTAAACGTTGATGGTACGTATTCTGGAGTTGTGAAGGTCTGGTCAATGCCAATGGTGCTGCCTTTTGCGTTTGTACCTACAACGCGATAATGGTAAGTCGTGTTGGGGGTGAGGCCGGTGATGTGTTTGCTAACGGCCGTATCTGTGCTGCCAGTTACAGGGCTTTGCATAGCGGTTGTGGTTGTACCGTAGCCGGTTGTTAACCCATATTCAAAGATAACGGTTGTGCTTTCACCATTTGCATTAACCGTACCGTTGAGCGTTGCCTCAGTGCCAATTACATTTGCTGCTGCATTTGTGGCGACTGTTGGTGGACCCGTCACTGCGTTGCTCGTGCCTGAAATCACAAAAGTATACAGGCTCTTTTCTGGGTGGTTGTTGGCAATGTTTATCGTATCTGTAAAGGTGCCTGTTGCTACGGGATTAAAAGTGATGTCAAAGGTGGTTGTGGTGTTGCTCATAACGGGACTGGATGGTTGAACGCTTACGGTAAAATGGGTGCCTGTTGTGAGGGTAACGGCCGTTGATCCTGTCAAAGATAAAGATGTGTTACCCGAATTACTGATAGTGAGAGTGTGTGTGATAGGTGCATCCCCGACTGTTATGGTGCCAAAATCGGTGTTGTCAGCTACGTTAGGCGTTGTGTCGCTGTTGGAAATGGATTGGCTATTGCCTAGTATGTCCATACCAATACAGCGAGAATTATATAGGTGTTTTTTGTAGGAGGTATCTGCGAAATTGAAATAGAGGATGTCATCATACTCCGTTATGTAGCTCATACTCTTCCATGTACCATTTGTGCGATTGGTGAAATTGAGACCATCAGAGGTGGTGTACATATTGTGGTAGTAGGAATCATCCCTAAAACTGAAATAAAGTGTGCCGCTATTTTCTGTTAGAAAACTTACATCAGACCATGTGCCGTTATTTTGCTCAGTGAAGTTGATACCATCTGTCGTGCGGTACAGGTGGGCGTTGAAGGAGGAATCTTCAAATTCAAAATAAAGTTTGCCACTATTTTCCGTCAAAAACCTTATATCATACCATGAACCGCTAAGTCGTTCAGTGAAGGTGATACCGTCTGTGGTGCTGTACAGGTAGTTAATACTTGTAGAATTGTCTTTGAAACTAAAATATAGTGTCCCACTGTATTCTGTAAGAAAGGAGACGATGTACCATGAGCCAGAATTGCGTTCCGTGAAGGTGATACCATCTGTGGTTGTGTAGAGATATTCCAAATCAGAGGTAGCCCAAAACTTGAAGTATAGTGTGCCACCACTCTCTGTCAGAAATTGAACCGAATTCCATGAGCCACTATTGCGTTTAGTATAGTTGATACCGTCTGTGGTGTTGTACAGGTGGGCGTTGTTGGCGGAGTCTTTAAACTCAAAATAAAGTGTGCCGCTGCTTTCCGTGAGAAAAGTCACATTATTCCATGAGCCGCTATTTCGTTCAGTGAAGTTGATGCCGTCTGTGGTGTTGTACAGGTGGGCGTTGTTGGCGGAGTCTTTAAACTCAAAATAAAGTGTGCCGCTGCTTTCCGTGAGAAAAGTCACATTATTCCATGAGCCGCTATTTCGTTCAGTGAAGTTGA
>QQUD01001127.1 GCA_008501785.1 Chloroflexota bacterium | reverse complement strand
CTGTAGGCCCGTTGTGTTGCGTGAAAGTGGCCTACGTCTCGATAATTGAAATGAATGAGTGTATGACGTAAAAAACCTACTTCGCCATCAACCTCACCGATCTCATGCACGGGTCGCACGTAACGCACTTTGCCATGTTTGAGCAGTCGCAGTTGATAATCAGGATGCCACCCTGCACCCAGCGTCAATTTACCAAAAATATAGTTGTGACGCGGCACTTTCCAACCCGCTTCTGGTCGTTTGGCAATCACCTCGCGAATTTCTTCAGCTAACAACGGCGTTCCCCGCTCATCTGCATCAACAAAAAAAACCCAATCGGTATCAATCGCGTCCAGTGCGGCATTACGCTGCTGGGCGTAGTTTTCAAATTTACATTGCAAAACTGTTGCGCCTGCTGCTTCGGCTAACTGCACCGTATCATCATCGCTATACGAATCAAACACAACAACTTCATCTGCCCATGACAGGCTTTCGACGCACGCCTGAATATGGGCTGATTCGTTAAGGGTGAGGATAACGGCCGTTAATTTTGGGGAATGGGGGTTGGGGGGTGGGGGGTGGGGGTCGGTTGTCACGATGATTCCTTTTGCCAGATATGGATGATGGTTTGGTAGGCGTTTTTCAAGTCGGGGTTGGTTTCTTGGGTGGCTCTGCGACGCATTCCGATGGCAACTAGTTTTTGTGCCAGCTTGAAGCGCCATTTGGCATGATGAATGCGGTACAGCTTGGCTCGGCTGCGCCACAAATTAATCATCGATTGGACTCGAATTTGGCCGGTACTTTCGCCACCAAAATGAATAATTTCAGCGGCAGGCACGACAAATATTTGCCAACCGGCCTCGCGAATGCGCCACGCCCAATCGATTTCTTCACAATACATGTGAAATTGCTCGTCAAAACCGTTTGTTTGCTCGGCAACGGTAGCCCGCACCATCATGCTGGCTCCCAGCGGATGATCGACAGGGAATGGTTCGTGGTCGGGTGTAAATTGGCTGCGAGGATAACGGCCGTTCCACCCACTCTCATAAAACCGTGCAGGCAGTGGAAACAGCTCAAACAGCATTTGCGCAATGCCGGGAAAGGCGAAGGCGCTGTGCTGAAAACGGCCGTCTCCGTACACCAGTCGCGCACCGGCCATGCCCGCAAACGGCCGTTTTTCCAAACAATCCACCAACGCCAACAGCGATCCAGGCTGCATCACGGTGTCTGGGTTCAACATGAAGTAAAAGCGAGGCTGGTGTGCTTTAGCCGCTTGCATTCCCTGATTGTTTGCCGCGCCAAAACCGGGGTTATGTTCATTCGCAATCAAATGAACCTGTGAAAACTGCTCTTTCACCATCGCCACCGTGTCATCTTGTGATTGGTTGTCAACCACCCACACGCCAACTTGTAAATTTGCGCGAGCGGCTTCGGCAAAAACAGACGCCAAACAATCCCGCAAGTAATCACGCACATTCCAACTGACAATCACCACAGCAACATCAATCATTAGGGCATTATCTCACTGCTGGTTAAATTCAATGTGCTTAGCGTAAATCGCAGCGGCTCGAATTGAGCATCCTCTGCCGGGTGAACACCTTGCCAGTTATAAAAATCAGCGGAACAAATCGATTCGATACAATCTGGTGATGCCGCAAATTCTGCAAACAGTGGAATCAATTCCCGTGCCAAACTAACCGGAAAATCTGCACCAAACGCAATTGTATCGTTCGGAATTTGCGCACTGAGCGCCAAAATACGCGTTTCATCAAATACAGTGGTTTCAATATCGAAAATGCCAGACCGTGCATCCCGTACATGATAGCCGCCTTGCTCAGGCGTGCCATTGACAATCACAAATCCCTGACCACTGCGCGTTGGGGCAATGCCCAACCGCCGCCACACTTCAGGATCGTCCTCGCCATATACCCACATCGCTTCCTCAAATGGCAGCACTGGCGGCACAAATGTACCCGTTGCAAAATCAACTTCACCATTCAACACAGCCAGCATCGCCGTGTTGTCACCCTGCACCGGCACAATCTCACCCAATTCAATGCCTAAATCGGCAAATAACGCTTGAAAATAATAGTAGTTGTGCAAACTTTCATCTGGCACAGCCCAACGCAACCCGGCTAATTCTTCCAAACTGGTAATGCCACTGTCGCGCCGCACCACAATCATGCCAGCGTGCCAATCCAAACCGTGATGATTAACCCCCAGCACAGCCGGGGCCGTGTCACATTGGTCCGCCGCCGCCACATATCCAATCTCAGATAAAAATGCAATGCTGTCTACGGGAGCCGTACACAGCATGTCGATCACAGTTTGCTCATCATCCAACACGCCTACAGAAAAGTTCCGCCCGGTGGCATCAGCTAAAAAGTCAGCAAAGGCAGGGGCGCGATTGGAGATAACGGCCGTATTCACCGTCGGTGCAAACAATAGCTGAATCGGCCGTTCCGCAGAACCAAGGGGCGATTTGGTTACTTCAACCACCACCTCTTCAGGCACGATTCGCGTCACTTCAACTTCCTGCTGCATCAGCCGCGTCACCTCCACCTCAATCTTCTCAGGCGCAGGCGCAACCACACCGCCATCCACATCCACCAACCTCGTCACCTCCACCTCAAGCACCTGAGGCTGACATGACGCGAGAAGTAACGCAATAAGCGATAAAGCAAAAAATATTGGAAACGGATGAACGCGGCTGAACGCGGATTTTTTCAAGCTTTTGTAAAAAGCAATCTGCGTTAATCTGCGAAATCTGCGTCCTATCGCTCTTTTTTTCCAAAAAATTTGGTCCCTCACTACCTACTCCTCAAGCCTGACTGGCACGTCTCGTGATTCACATTCCTGTCGGTTGGCTTCATCTGCGATATTCACTTGAATGGCGTGCGGATCAACGTTGGCGTTAAATTGGGAGATTTCCACATCTTCGTGAATGAGGCCGGCCCACATTGGCTGCGGATTGCGCACACCCAGTTCGTCTACAATGCGAATAGCACCAGTGACAACGGCGCGTTCACCTGGCATCAAGTAGTAATGATCACCAATCAGCTCTAAATCTTCCACATTACCCACTGCCCAACGGTATGGATAAGGCTGCAATTCGTTTTCATACCCGATAGCTACGCGGAATACACCAGATTCGGTCGGCCAGCCAACCGTGTTGTAATTCCAGGTAGAATCGTACACAGTTTCCGGTGCTGGGCCGCTGGTGCGAATGGGTGTGGTGCCGTAGTTGCGCACGGTTAGGGTGAAGTTGAGTGTGTCGCAGAGGGAAACAGTTTCAACATCAAACTCCAACGTATCACCAGATGGTGGTGCAAACACATCAGCCCTCGGCACGCCCCCAAACTCAATTGTTAACTCATCTTCCACGCGAATGCGCTGACCTTCCGCATCGCGCACCAGTGCTACCACCTGATACGTGCCATCAGTTGGGGGTTTCGCGCCATCATCTACGCCTGCATCATAATTGTAGACGTGGTAGCCCTCGGTGTTCGCCTCAATATCCCGCTCCAATTCAGAAATAGGGAACGTTTCACCATCTGGCGCAACCAAAAAGACCTGCACATCATCCACATCTTTTGTCAGATGAAATTGGGGTTTGGCGCGGTCATTGATACCGTCCCGATTGGGTGAAAACAGGCGCGACTCCGGCCAAATCGTGAAATTGCGCATTTCGGGCAACACTGGGTCGGCGTCAGCGATTTGGAGCTGGCCTTGTGCCATTTCAGCATTTCCATTAGCCTCAACCGCCTCAACTGTCCAAGTATACAAACCATCCCGCAGCAGACGGGTCAGAATTTCACCCTGCACACTCTCATCCGGCAGTCGGTAGCCATCCACAATGCCGCTAAACAAAACGCGATACTCACCAACACCTCGCGCCTTGCTCTCTCGAAAGTAGAATCGTTCACCAGCTTCATTCTCAAAATAAATCGAAACCGTCGCATTGCGCGAGATTTCGTACTCAATAAAGGTCGCATCCACATCGCCATCCGCGTTCGGCGTGATTTGGGTGTGGCCGACGGCAACATTGCGCAGCAAGCTGCTATCGCCATTCACCACGCGCCACCCAACCGCCACCGCGACGCCGACCAGCACGATGCTGACCACAGTTGCAATCAAAGGCAAAGATTTACGTAAAAACATGGCGCAAGTTTACCAAAGCGCATGGCGTGGGGCGAGTTATGTTTTGCCTATGATTACTGTGTGAATTAGTGATGGGGAATATGCTTTTAAGATTGGACCAATCTCGGAGATTGGTCCAATCTAGACACGAAATATCATTTAGCCCGTTACGTCATTTACAAAAGCGCTCAACAACGCACTAAACGCTTCCGGGGTTTCTGTTTGCGGCGTATGGCCTGCTTTGGGGATTATTTGCAATGCACCACGCCACAGGGTCGGCATTTCCAATGCGCTGATGTAGTTTACATTGACTAACTGCTCTTGCTCGCCGTGGAGGATGGCTAACGGCCGTTTCAAATTCTTCACAATCTCCACTTCATCCTGATACCCGTTCGGCGCAATACTGGCCGCCATTGTGGCCCGCGCACGGCCATCTGTGCGGGCAATGTCAGCCACATAGGGAGCCAGGTCATGCGTACAATCAGGTGCGAGACAAGCGGCCGCAAATCCTTCCATCTGCTCTTGCGTTAATTCCTCTGCAAAAGCCGCCCCCATCGCCGGATTTGGCAAAAAAGCGTTGTCCATGTCTGGCGGGAACGCCAGCGGTGGTGTACCAAAAATAACAAAGCCTGCTGCATCTGGCAGCAAATTGTGCGCTTCCAATACAATATGGCCGCCTAAACTCCAGCCTACAAATACACCATCTGTTAGTCCAAGTTTTTGCGCCACCTCTGCAACAACGGCTGCATATCCGGGCATATGGTATGTTTTTCCTGGCTCGGCGGCTTGCTCAGATTCACCATGACCGGGCAAGTCCATCGCCACGACGCGATATTTTTGCCCAAATTCACCCATCACTTGCGCTTTAAACGTTTGGCTAGAAGCCGAATTGCCATGAATCAACATCACACTTGGGCCAGTGCCACCGCTTTCGTAATAAGCGATTTGCCGTCCACCTGCTGTTACTTTCTTAACGTCCATTTAAATAAATCCTCCTGTTATAAAATTTTGAGCCTTCAAATCTCTATGGTATTTCTAGTAACTTTACTTATTCTGGCAAATTAAGCCATTATGTCAATTTTTATATTTGTTCGTAGGTAGCCATTACTATAGAAGTTGCTCCAATGTAAATCGAATTGCTAATTCGATATGCGATTTACCAAATCGCACTACGGTTTTCATGGGTGGAGGTGTGCCACGTTCATGATGTCTCCTCAGAAAAGCAATTCCTGCAAAATATATTTCCATTATACACTGCACAATCATATCCATAAAAATGATCTTCATTGGAATGGGGTGTGGGAAACGGCCGTTTCCCCATCACTCATAAACTTCAATCGAATTCAACATCCGAGTATGGTTTCGAACCACAGGAGACACTTCAAAATACCCCCAACCAAACTATCCAACCAAAAAATCCAGTATAGTATAATTTCTCTTCACATTTTTTCTTCGCCATTTGCTCCCCCAAATAGCCAATGCTACAATGCGGCGCGACTTTTATATACAACAGAGTCAAGAGGGAGAGTATGGCTAAATATGGCGAAGATCGCGACTGGCCTTTTGCACAAGGCGGTGGCACAACAATTGGAATTTTCTCGATGGTGTGGGGAACGGCCGTTTTCCTTTACCTCATGTTCAAAAACCTAGGAACCGGCATTTTCCTGTCCCTCATCTCGGGGCTGTGGCTCCTCATTCTCTACTTTTTTCGCGACCCCAATCGACAAACGCTTGACGAACCGGGGCTGGTGGTCGGTCCTGGAGACGGTGAAATTGTAGAAATCACGCCATTTCAGGAAACAACCTATTTACACGAAGAAACCATTCGTGTCAGCATGTTTCTGAGCGTGATGGACGTGCATGTGCAGCGGGTGCCTCTGGGCGGCAAAGTAACCCTGGTAGACCATCGACCGGGTAAAAAATTACAAGCCTTTCGCCCCGAAGCATCTGATGTGAACGAATATATTGCCATGATTACGGAATCGGAATACGGCCGTGTTTTAGTCAAACAAATCGCAGGCATTCTGGCTCGGCGCTGCGTCAACTACATGCAGCCCGGTGACACAGCCCAATCCGGTCAACGCTACGGACTCATTCGATTCGGCTCACGGATCGATCTTTTTTTGCCCACTAATGCTACAATATTAGTAAAAGTTGGTGATCGCGTAACAGGCGGCATCACCCCCATTGCCCAATTACCAACACGAGGTTAATGCCTATGAACAGCAAATATCGTTATCTTGTTCCCAATGGGATTACTTTTGCCTCACTTACATGTGGCATCATCGCCATCTTGCTTGCAGCCTCCGGAGAATTAAACTGGGCTGGTGCGCTCATTCTCACCAGCTACATTCTCGACCTGTTTGACGGGGCAGCTGCACGAACCCTCAAAGCTGGCTCCGAATTCGGCCTACAGCTTGATTCGTTAGTGGATATGGTCAGTCTTGGAACAGCACCTGCGGTACTCATTTTCATGCACTTACAAGCGGAAGGTGTGGCAATGGGATGGGTATGGCCTGCCGTTATTGCCTTTCCACTCGCTGGTGCCTTTCGGTTAGCCAGATTTAACCTACTACCTGCCAAAGAAAGTGGCAGCAAAGATTCAGCAGGTTTAACCATCTCAACAGGTGGAGCAACGCTGGCACTAGCGGTACTGGCAGATTTAGCAACACCCATCGTCAATATGCCGGACTTCTGGTTTATTCCACTTGTTCTCATCACTTGCGCACTAATGGTGAGCACGATCCCCTTCCCTTCATTTTTATGGATATTTTCCAGCAAACGAAAAAATGCGTTCTTGATTGTTTGTTTTGCCATTTCCCTCTATTTCCTCACATTCCCCAATGCATGGTTTATGTGGAACAATACATATCTTGGCATCTCAATTGCGCGTTACGGTTATAAAACCTTCCGATAAAATCGTAAGTCGTGATCGAAAAATCGAAAATCGATCACGATCACGAGCTGCGATTACGATCACGATTTTATCGGTTTTAGGTGAAACTTCACTATACGATTACTGGCGCACATCGAAAATAACTGGAGCACCCATGTCAAGACTGCAATCACTATGGTACAAAATCGAAGGTGAAACACTTTATCGCTATAACCGGCTTGTTTCTGGCACTGTTCGCTGGGAATTTGATGGTCAAGAAAATGTCGAACAGGCGAAAGCGTCGGGACGGCCGTTACTGTGGGCATACTGGCACGAACACGTCACTACATTCACGATGTACGGCGACCGGTTTCAAAATGCAGAAAATTTCTGCACCATCATGGTTGGCGATGTGCGCCAGGCGATTCTGGGGCGATTGGGAACGCGTTTAGGAGCCAGCATGTTTGCCATTGATATGCAGGGGAATCCAATGGCATCGGGACGCACTTTGCTCCGCGTTATTCAAGCGATGAAAAAGGGGAAAATGTCGATGATAGCGCCCGATGGGCCAGACGGTCCCGCTCACCAGCCTAAAGGGGGTGTTGCTTTTTTGGCGCGGAAGGCAGAAACGGCCGTTATTCCAGTCGCCACCTACGCCACCCCAGCCTATCACATCAACCGCTGGGACAATCATGAAGTTGCAATCCCATTCGGCCGCATCAAAATGTTTTTTGGCCCTCCCATTATGCCCAACAAAAAAGACAACAATGATGATGCATTATTAGCCCAAATTACAGCAGAACTCAACAAAGTACATCAAAAAGCAAAATCTTATCAAAATGCTCCAAAATGAATTTTGGGACGCAAGCGATTACCAATTTAATTTATTAATATGTTTTAAGCTTAGACATAGAATGCATTCGATTTCTTATCCCCCATACAACGCCACCACAATCCGAGGTGTAACAAACCCTTCAATCATTGCCGAAATAAACAGAAGCGGAATCACAACCCCCACAAAAAGCCGTGTAAATTCAGCCGCTGCCTGCAGAAATGCTTCGCTTAATGTTTGACGCGGGGGCGGCGCTATTACCACGGCGTGCCAGCGTAATCCAGCGGCGGAAGCTATCAACAGCGCGGGTAATTCAACCACAGCATGAGGCACGACGGTTGCCAGCATAAACGTAAACGGATTTTGGCCTGCCAGGTAAAACTGCATCGTCACAAAACTGATGATGCCCCACGGCAGCATAGATACGAGAATACCCAACACCCCAAAAGTAAAGACGCCGAGCAGCGATTGCAACGTAAGCGCCCGAATGTTTTGAAAAAAGATAAATAAGGGGAGTGCCGACAGATAAACTTGCATGGCTTCCAAGTTTTCTGTCATGTTGCTACCAGTCAAATCTGCCTTCAGCGCTCCTGTAAACTCAAATTTGGATGCTAAAAATGCCCCAAGTAAAATCGCACCTATCAATGCTACGAGTTGGGCGAAAACGGCCGTTTTCAACCCCTTCAATATCCGCCAGTTTTGTCGATACCATTCCAGTGGATTTGGATACTCATTATTTTCAAAACGGCCGCTAAAATGACCCCAAAACTGACTCAACATCCAACCAATCCGCAGTTGATCAATCTCCCGCCCCATCAACTCTTCCCGATTAAAAATACGCACACCCATCCGCATTAGCATTAACGCCGTAATAAACAACGCCAGTGCCAGCCACCACAAGCCGGCATGGTTGCCCCAAAACAGTGCCGCCGCCTCAGCTTGAATCAACAGTGCCATCGGTACAATGATAAAGCTCGCCAACAAATTTGCGGCCCGCACGCTTGTCACCTGACTAGAAACAATTACAGCGCCCGCCACCATAATCACCCCCTGAACCGTCGTCAACACCATCGCTTGCGCCAAGAGTTCCAGTTCCGGTCGCCAACCAACATTAAAATACAAACTTACAAGGTAAACACTCATTCCCAAATAGCTGGCCAACAGCGGAGGCACCAAAGCCGCCAACATCTTCCCAAAATAAAGCTGTGTGTTTGTTAACGGCGTGCCCAACAACGGTTCCAAGCTGCGCCGCTCCTTTTCACCTACAAATGCCTCCAACGCAATAATCAGCGAAAACGACATCGGGAAAAAGCCCACGACCAACAGCAAAAATGGAATCAGTTGATTGCCAATTAACTCAGCACCATAATTTTGCACAAAGCCCAACAACCGCGCCGCCGTGAAGTTCATCAACCCAGGAAACGCAATCGTCAACAATATGATCGGGATCACAATGCGCCAATCTCGAAAAGAATCACGCACCTCGCGCCGCGTGACCACAAGCGTCATCCGTAAATCATTGCGATCAAATCGGGGGAAATTATTGGTTAGTGCAGCCATAGCTACCTCCAAAACTAACTTTCGAAAGTAAGGTAAGAGATTGGGTGTCCATCAAATTTCCTCTACCTCTTCTGAAACAACGCGTAAATAAACTTCTTCTAAGCTCTGCGTAATCTCTTTAATCGTTATTACACCCAACCCCAGGCCATCTAAACGGCGTACAATTTGCGGATTCGTGCTTTCTGGGCTGCTGGTGCAATATCGAATCACATCATCACGCACCCATTCAACAGTTACCAAATCTTGCAGCTCCTTAATTTCGCCATTCAAATGTTTGTCTACACGAACTTCTAGCTGTGGATGTCCCAATAGCTGCTGCTTAAGCTGTGCGACGCTTCCTTGGGCAACAATCGTACCTTTTTTGATAATGGCAATCGTATCAGCCAACAGTTCAGCTTCGGCTAAATTGTGAGTACAGAGAATAACCGTTCGCTTATCGTCTCGCAGCTCAATAATCGCATCACGCACGAGTTTGGCACTGTGCGGGTCCATTGCCGATGTGGGTTCATCTAGCAGCAAAACGGCCGGATCGTGTAAAAGGGATCGAATTAAGCCAACTTTTTGGCGCATTCCTTTAGAATACTCACCTAAGCGTCGTTTTTCGGCTCCTGGCATCGCAAATCGCTTGAACATAGCTGTGCCACGTTTTTTTGCATCTGCGTCTGAGAGGCCATATAAACGGCCGTAAAACACCAAATACTCCAACCCCGTCATGCGCAAATACAAACCGGGCTGCTCCGTCAACATCCCGATTGCATGGCGCACTTGCGCCGCCTCTGTTTGCACATTAAACCCGTTGATTTTGGCCCAGCCAGTCGTGGGCTGCAAAATAGATCCCAGCATACGGACCGTCGTTGTTTTGCCAGCCCCATTTGGCCCTAACAAAGCCAATAGTTGTCCAGGTGGAATGTTTAACGACAGATTATGAACGGCCGTAAACTTGTCAAAAACCTTACCTAAATTTTCAGCCTCAATCATGGTGAACTCCTGGCTAAAATAACCAATACGATTTCTTACGCCCCCCTAAACACCAACATTTATTAAATTGTGACAAAAAAGTGCGCCTTGAATACAGGAATTACGTACTAATTGGGGATTGGGGATTGGGGGCTAGGGATTGGGGATTGGCTAAACACAGTCCCTAAACCCTAGTCCCCACCCCCTCTATCTATCTCAATCGTTTCCAAACTACGAATCCACCCATAAAAATTGCAATCAAAATGGATACAAACGTTGCTACTGCCATATTTAGCTGCATTGTTCCTAAAGCCATTGTGCGGCTGTCAAGGCGCACCGTCTCTAGCAAAATACGGCCAATTGCGTAAAAAATCAAGTAAAACGCAGTTAACTCACCGCGCATTAACTTGCCAGGATATTTCTTAGCTAACGTCCACAACACACCAAACGTGAGCAGATTCCACAGCGACTCATATAAAAATGCGGGGTGAAATCGTTCGAATTCGGCAAAAGCAGGCAGTCTGTGTCGTGCCTCGATAATGATTGCCCAGGGCAGATTTGTGGGACGGCCGTATAGTTCCTGATTAAAAAAGTTACCCCAGCGCCCAATCGCCTGGCCCAGAGACACAGCAACTACCGCCAAATCTGTCCAATTCAGCATCGAAATGCGCTGCCGCCTTGTGTAAATCCATAAACCCAACGCACCACCGGCTAAACCGCCGTAAATGCCCAACCCGCCATTTCGCAGATTAAACAACTGTGCTGGGTTTCGAAAATAATCCATTGGTGAATGAATACCAACAGCCGCCATGCTCGGTGAAGGCGTCATCACATGGTATAAACGCGCCCCAATCACACCTAAAATCATGACAAGAATCATCGCATTCCACACGTGGTCGGGATACCATTGCCGCCAGAGGGCATCTTGCCACCAAGATTCTTCGACATCTGGTGCAGCCGCAAGCGCAGCTTTCACCTGCGCAACATCGTCGCCCTTCAGCTTAATGTCTTGACTATTTGCACCCCAAACGAGCAGTAATTCGCCCAACGTTTGAATTTGTTGCTTTTGTAAAGTGGCTTCTATTTCATCTGATAAGTTTAATGAGGAGAGAGTCCGCTGCTGCACATCAACCGGCACAATTTCGGCAAATAGTGCCAGCATACGCTCTCTGGCAAGCTGGGTGATGATGTATGCTCCCAGCGAAATGCCACCCACAATCCAAATGCCATACCAATAAACGGGTAGATTCAAGATGGGTATGGTAAATGCTTCAGAAGGGGGCATGTAGCCAGTTTGGAGGTGAACGATGAAGAGAACGGCCGTTCCCACAAACACCCCTCCAATCACATACCAATACCCATCAACCAACTTTTTTCTATTCAATTTTTCTATTTTTTCAACCATCAAACCGATTGCTTCCAAACATGATACATACGTTGAAACGCAGTGAAATATGTAAAAATTGCCAAAATGATCATCGCAATATCAGGCATATTTAAGACCAGGAATAAAGTGATAACCATGTATCGTTCCACACGACTCAACAAGCCAACTTTGCATGATAAGCCTAACGATTCAGCCCGTGCCCGCGTATAACTAACCATTAAAGAGCCGGTAATCGCCACATATGCCAGACTAAGCATCAAGATATTTTCTTGCTGCAAATAATAAAAAATAAATCCCCCAAAAAGAATAATTTCTGCCAAGCGATCCAAGGTAGAGTCTAAAAATGCGCCAAATCCACCCTGCTTACGCCCTTGCTTCCGCGCCAAAGCACCATCCAGTGCATCTAGAGGGGTTAAAAAGAAAATGGCAACAGCCGCCCAACGCAATTCGCCAATGGTTATTAACCAGGCAAATAAAAAGTGAAACGCCATTCCCGCTACTGTCAAAGCATCTGGAGAGAGTCGATACCGTGCCAAAAACGTAACAATTGGATCGATAATAGGCTTTGCCCACAATCGCATTAGATCGGTTAAAGTAACCTTTTTAGGAGGAACAGCTTGCTCATTTGATTGATTCATTCATACCTCTTCTAAAATTACAAACCTGAAGAAAACTTACAAAAACACACTTTGTCAATGCCTCAAGTCTTTAAGCAATTCATGTGCGAACAATGTACCGTTATCCAGCAAGAAAGTCAAAAGACTATAAGCATCTACCCATCAAGCCGATATCCTAGCCAAGGAACTTCCATTTCGGCGCGGGTCATGCTACCATGTCGTCCAATCATGACATGGGCATGCTCGCGTTCTTTTTCTCTCAACAACACATATCCAGCCTTAGCAATCACAACAACATCGCCGATGCGTTCATGGATGGTTTCAACTTGTGGTTTGGGGCCAAAAAGATTGGAAGAAACGGCCGTTTCCCCCCGCAACGCCACAAACGCATGTCCCAGCTCACGATTGATATAATCCACAACATCATCCTGGCAACCATGTTTGGCATACAAATAAGCAACACGTGGTTCACCAACTGGACGCATAAACAACATCTTTTCCAATTCAGGATGATCGCTTACATAAACATGCTCTGCCACCGGTGTTTTCACCTGACCATGATCGGCCACCACAAATAAAACAGTATCTTTCCGGGCCGCCAAACTCAGCGCCCCCAGCAAATCCCGACGCAATTGTGACAGCAAAGCAACCAATTCAGCTCGCACCGACGCGCCATCCCACGTATGCGTGTGGCTCAACGAATCAATGGTCGGCCAATACCCGCAAATATACATCGGCTGCCCTGGTTTCTCTTCTAGAATCTGGCGCATTTGCACAAACATATCTGCGGCCGTTTTAATCCCAAAATCACCCGATACCCCTCGTCCATGCATTTTGCTCAGTGCAGAATCAATGATTTGTGTCCCTTTAAATGCATACGTGGGCACACCCCCCGCCAGCAATTGCTCTGCAAATCCAGGAACTTGCAAAAAACTCTCCGGCTCCATACCAGCATCAATCAAAGCATCCCGATACCGTTTAAACACTGGCGAAAAACTAAGCATTTGCCCCGCCGTCGCAAATTCAGGGAAGAACATTTTCAAACCCAGCAATCCGTGTTGCGCAGGCGCAGCACCGGTCCACAAGCTGCTGAGTGCAGCGACAGTGGTGGATGGGAAGATGGAGGTTAGGTGGGAGGAAACGGCCGTTTCCCCCACCAACTCATTCACCTCATCCCCCATTGCACGCATCAGATTCAACCCCAGCGCATCCAAAATAATCACCACCACCCGCTTCACACCACCCGCAACCGGCTGCCACAACCCATCATGCAACGGTGGCAAACCATCAAACGACACACCTAACAACTCAGCAACCGTCGCCGGTACATTCCCAATCGATCCTCCATCATAAGCAGGCCACACATACTGCTCCCCCTGCAACTGCGCCAATAATTCCACATCATTCAATTTCATCTTATTCAATCAATCCTCCTAACGCAAATAACCGCAATGGTGAATGCAAATAGCCGCTTTCCATTCACCATTCGCAATTCACCATTCACCATTTACAATTTCTCTATTTCTTATACAAATATTCCACTACTAAAGCACCCAAAACCCCCCAAGTATATCCAAAATTCCCAATTTCACGCATCCCCATCCATTTCATATCACGGTTTTTCAGTAGTCAGGCTGTCATTCCCGCGCAGGCGGGAATCCATCTTCGCACTCGACAAGGATGGATTCCTGCCTGCGCAGGAATGACAATGAAAACACGACTACTGAAAAACCCTGCATTTCATATATAATCAAAACATTCGTTTCAAAAAATGTTTTACAATCAACCAAGCAAACACAGTAATAAACAAGTAGCAAAGAAAAGGCATTTTTTTCTTCCTTTGTCCCTTTGCCCCTTTGTTCCTTTGTATTAATTCCCCAAGGAGAACCCATGCGTTACGAAATTCTCGGCACAACCCTACAAACATTAGATATTTCCCTCGAAGCAGGCGAATCAATTTTCACCGAATCTGGCGGCATGGCCTGGATGAAAGGCAATATCGACATGACCACCAACACCCGTGGCGGTTTGCTCAAAGGCTTAGCCCGCTCTTTAGCTGGCGAATCGCTCTTCCTCACCACCTACACCAGCAAAGCCGGTGATGGCATGATCACCTTCACCCCCGAAGCCCCAGGAGAAATTATTCCTGTTGCGCTCGCCGCCAACGAAAGCCGCATCTGCCAAAAAGACGCCTTCATGGTCGCCCAAGATTCAGTCACGCTCGAAATGCACTTCCGTAAAAAATTAGGTTCCGGCATCTTTGGCGGTGAAGGCTTCATTTTGCAAAAGCTCACCGGGCCTGGCCTCGCCTGGGTAGAAATCGGCGGCGAAGTACGCGAATACGACCTAAAACCGGGCGAAACTATGCGGATTGATCCCGGCCATATCGCCATGTACGAGCCATCCATCAACTATGACATCGCCCGCGTCAAAGGCGTCAAAAATATGTTATTCGGCGGCGAAGGGCTTTTCCTGGCAACCCTCACCGGCCCCGGCAAAATCTGGCTGCAAAGCCTCCCCCTTTCCAACCTCGCCTCCAAACTCATGCAATACATGCCCACCAAATCTGGCGGATAAAAAAACATGTCATTTCGACGAGTCTTCGAGGAGAAATCCCTTTTATGAGTCATCAAAGGGATTTCTCGGAGGATACTTCGTAGGACCTCAGCACAGGCTCTACTAAGAAAGTTGTCATTTCGAACGCAGTCTGCGGAGTGAGAAATCTTGCTTCGTGTCTGTCAATAATCCACTGACTCAAAGCAAGATTCCTCGGCGGACCTCGGAATGACCATTGCAGGACGAGTTTCTTCCCAATTCTGTGCTGGGTCTTCCCGACATTGGTTACTCGAAATGACATCTGTAGGCAGCAGCTTGAGCTGATAACTACATACAAACAAAAAAAGACCAGGCAAACCACCTGGCCTTTTTTTCGGCATAGTAAACTAATTCAAAACCTGTCTAAACAGGCAGGCTGCATTCGCAGCCATCTTCTCACTCGATAACGAGAGTCCTACTTCAGTGCATCACGCAAGGCAGCCATCTGAGTTGCAACGCTGTTATCCACAACATTGTCACCCACACGAACCACCAAACCACCCAAAATACTCGGGTTTACTTTAAAATTAACGTCAGATGCACCCAAAGCTTTCTTCGCACTCGCTTGTTCGGCGTCGGTAAGCGGCAGTGCGCTGGTGACTTCGGCAACATCCCCAGCTAAACCAGATACATCGGCCGGAACCTGCGAGAAGAAATTGTCAACCAATTCACGTTGACGTTTTTCATCAAGCGCTTCACCAACCAGTTTGTTGGCAGCCGCAATCGCAATTGAAGCAATTTGGCCACGTGCATCGGCCAAAATTTGATTGCGTTCTTCTTCCGCTTCAATTTTAGCCTTCGCTTTCTCGTTAGCAGCATCTTCTTTGGCTTTTGCCATAATACCGCTGGCGGTTTCTTCAGCTTGTGTTGCTGCGTCAGAACGAATTTTAGCCGCTTCAGAGCGCGCTTCATCCATTACTTTCTTAGCTTCTGCATCTGCATTATCACGGGCAATCGCTGCCTGACGTGAATCTTCCAAACCTTTGGCAATTTTGGCTTTACGTTCTTCCAAAACCTTCAAGATCGGATCATATGCAAATGCTTTCAACAGCACCATCAAAATGATGATGCCCAATAACTGCATAATCAAATACCCAAGATTGATACCTAGTGCGTCCATTCCTTATTCCTCTTTGCGTAACCTAATGCGCTTATCTAGATAACGCCTAGAATACGAACAGAATGATCAATGCAACAACAAGGGCATAAATAGCGATAGCTTCAGCAAACGCAATACCCAGAATCATGTTCGTCTGGATGTTACCAGTGGCATCTGGATTCCGCGCCATACCTTGTACAGCACCACCAACCAGGATACCGATACCGGCACCAGCACCAATTGCACCCAACATAGCGAGGCCAGCACCCATTGCTTTGAAACCTTGAGCTAGAGCTTCAGCAGCTGCTGTTTCCATAATGTCATATCCTCCAATTCACTTAAAATGAAATTTTTTTCGTTTAATTTTTAATTACGCTGTCGCCGGTCTCCAGACCGTGCGACCCGGCACGGTCTGGAGACCGGCCGGAGCAATTGTTTAAAATGTAAAACTAATGATGCTCTTCATCACCATGAGCATGACTTTCTGTCGCACTAACCATGAAGATGAGCATTAACAGGCCAAATACAAGCGCCTGAATCAAACCAACAAAGAATTCCAAACCGAAGAAGGCGACATTTGCAATTGGCAGCAAAAATGCCATCACAAATAAGAGCACCATACCGGCAAAGATATTACCTAAAAGACGGAAGGCAAACGAGATAATCTTTGAAATCTCACTAACCAATTCCAACAAACCAACCACGATGTCAATCACCTTAATTGGGTTCTTGGCAGCCTGGTCACCAAATCCTGGGGCAATAAAGGGGAAGAACTTAGCTAAATAATCCCGCGCACCAAGATATTTAAAGCCAAAGTATTGCACCATCACCATTGCAATCAAGGCAAATGCAAGTGTAAAGTTCAAATCAGTCGCACCTGGCCGCAAATAAGGAACAATAGTCCAATCTGCATCATCTGGTTTTACTTTATTACCATCTGCGTCAGTCGTTTCAGGTGCACGCAATAAAAGAACCCCTTGTCGCAGATCGCCCTTGTTCTCTAAATCAATTTCATGATCAATTGCGTGGAGAAGTTCTTCTTCGCTTTCATGTGTCAAATGACCATGATCCAGATGAAGTTCTACATGATATTGACCTTCAAGGGAAGTCACAATAGCAGCAACGGCTTCTTCACCTTCTGCCTCAGCAGCAGCCAAATCAGCTTCAATTTCCTTGATTTCTTTTTCAGCTTCAAAGTGGGGTTTGTTTTCCCAGAAGCCAAGGCTATCCCAACCAGGAATCAAGCCCATCCAGTTGGTGATCACAATGATCAGCACGAATGACATGAAATATGAGAAAAAGTCTTTCACCTTCGGTCCAGCGATATTTTCCGCAAAACCGTAAGCACCTTCAATGACCATTTCGAAAAAGTTGTAGAAACCGGTAGGAACCTCGTCTGCTGTGCGGGAACGTGCCCTCAGACTAAAGGTGATGATGAGGATGACTATCCACGCCACAACTGCGGATGCAAATGTGTTGGTGATCCCACCAAATACGGAGCCGATGAAAGGTATATTTTGGGTACCTGGCCAAACCTCACCCGGCAGTTGGATAAACGGCCGTACTGGTGGAACTAACCAGCTTCCAAACACAATCATCAGTACCATGCATATGAGAATGATATACCGTTTTTTCATGCTTGTGATTCTTCCTTCTCACTATCGTTTGAATTTTTTTGTAGTGCATTCACACGGGACTGTGCGCGCTGCACCATCATGAGGCTGATACGTACCATTGCGAACAATGTAATCGGGAAACTCCCCAACATAAAAAACATCGTTACAAATCGTCGTTCATTGCCCATTAAATCATCAATAAACCAACCCGCACCAAAAGCAATGCCAATGATAATGATAGCTAACATGCCGGTTACACAACCAACTTGTCCAACTAGATTGGCCATCGTTACAGTGCGTTGAATATCAGGGTCTTGAGACACAACAGTGTTGTTAAAGACGAGGGCTTGCGCATTATATCACAATTGATTTTTGTGACAATTGTCTTTTTAATTAGCCCTCATCACTCCTTTTTTATTAATGTTTTGGAGAAAGGGGGTTGGGGTTGGGGGGTGGGACTTGGCAAGTTACCAGTCCCTAGTCTCCAATCCCTAGTCCCTCGCTAACCAATAAGCGTATAAAACGCCGTTGCCGCTTCCCTCGTCAAATCAAATGCCGGACTGGCGTAAAATGTACCTAAAACGATGATAAACAGCATCGAGACAGCTAATCCCACTTGCGCAGGTCGCGATACAGGAATCTCGACAGATTCGTTTTCTGAGCGATACAGGTACATATATTTGACAACGTTCAAATAGTAGTACAAAGCGACAAATGCATTCAGAATGCCAATTGCTGCTAACCACCAATACCCAGCGTCAATGGCCGCACGGAAGATGAAGAACTTGCCTACAAATCCTGCTGTTGGCGGAATGCCACCTAATGATAACAGCGCAAACAACATTACCAGAGCGAGGTAAGGCGAGCGACGATTCAAGCCATAAAAATCTTCCATTTGGTCAGATTGGGAAACATTGCTGACCAGGATAATAACGCCAAAAGCGGCCGTATTTGTAAAGATGTACATCAACAGATAGAACATCGTCGCACCAGACCCATCTGATGTCATTGTCACCAGACCAATCAGGGCATATCCAGCCTGAGCAATACTGGAATAGGCCAACATGCGTTTGATGTTGTTCTGGAAGATAGCGGCAAAATTGCCCAATGTCATCGTGATAATGCACATGGCAACCAACATGGCCCACCACGCGCTGCCGTCGTTTGGTGCGCCAAATACACCTGCCGTAAAAAGACGGATGAAGACCGCAAAACCAGCAGCTTTTGAGCCTGTGGAAACAAACGCGGTGAAGGGTGTTGGTGCACCTTCATACACATCTGGTGTCCAGAAGTGGAACGGCACTGCCGAAATCTTAAAGCCAAACCCCACAATAATCATTACCGCAGCCAACAGAAAGACACCATTAACACTTTGTACAGCCGCCACACCTTCAGGGCCAAACTGCTGTTGGGCTTGCGCAATAGTAGGAATCTGCAATGAGAATCCACCGGCAATTGTATAAAAATTGGTATGACCTGTTATGCCATAAACCAGGCTCATGCCATACAACATAATCCCGGTGGCAAACGCACCATACACAAAATATTTCATGCCTGCTTCCGTAGACCGATCACTGGTTTTAAGCATCCCGGCTAACACATAAGATGAGATACTGGCCATTTCTAAGGCGATGTAAACCATAATCAAGTCTGAAGCAGCGCCCATCAGGCTGAATCCCATCGTTGCTGTAATTAGCAATGCATAGTACTCAATCTTTTGCAGACGCGGCACATCCATTGAAATGAGAGATGTGATAATCAGCGCGACCAGGAACATAATGCGGAACACAAATGTCACTAAGTCGTGTCGAATCATGCCACCCCAAATCAGGGTCTCACCTAATCCAACCTGACCACTTGGCTCGCCGCCCAAAAACCACAACCCAAATGTGACGAGCAATGTAATAAATGCGCCCCACGCTGTAAACAGACCAAGGCGGTTACGCTGCTGCGGTTTGGCAACGCGGTCATAAATTTGTAAGGCGAAGAGCACAACGGCCAGCATAATCTCTGGCACTAGGGCTGCTACCCAGGAAACATTAAAATCTGGGCTCACTTACGCACCTCCCAACCAAGAAAGCAAGTTGGAAGCGCCAACCTGCACAGTATCTAGAATTGTGGATGCTTGCTGCGCCTCTTGTAATCGTGCTACAACTGGCGCGACACCCGATTCAACCATCGGCACGATGATTTGGGGGTAAACGCCAATCACAATCAAGATCAGGGCAAAGCTCACAAGCACTACTTTATCGATGGGCAAAATTGGTCGCATATCGTGCCACTTTTCCGCATCGTATTTACCTAAAAAGACAGTACCAACCGCACGCATAATGTAAGCGGCCGTTATCACAATCGGTGGCGCTGCAATAATCGCTATCCAACGATAATAATTTGCCGGATTGAGAGCAAACGCAGTATCGACAAGATTGACGCCATTCCCTTCCCAAAGACCGAGGAATATGGGGAATTCAGCCACAAAACCCGAAAGCCCCGGCATACCCATTGAAACTAGACCACCGATGATAAAAGCGACACCCGCCCAGGGCAGTGCTTTCATCATCCCGCTTAAGTCATCCATGTTGCGGGTGTGGGCGCGATCATAAACCATGCCGACCACAGAGAAGAAGAGTGCTGTCATTACACCATGACTGACCATTTGCACCCCTGCTCCGAGAAAGCCGTTCATGTTCAAGGTGGCAAAACCCATCGCTACCAAACCCATGTGGCTCACGCTTGAATACCCAATCAGGTATTTCATGTCGCGCTGGCGCATGGCGATGAGCGACCCGTACACCACGTTGATGAGGGTAAGGATGATAATGAAGGGCATCCAATAAACGGTGCCTTCTGGCAAAATCTGGATACCAACGCGCATGGAAGCGTAAGCACCTAATTTCATCAAGACACCGGCATGAATCATGGAAACGGCCGTTGGCGCAGCCACATGTCCATCAGGTGACCAGTTGTGGAACGGGAACGTACCCGCCAGCACCGCAAACCCGAGGAACATCGGCAAGAACCAGACGATTTGCAGCGTTCGTGCAAAATCATGTTCGGCCCATACACGCAAGTCAAAAGTCGGGTCCGGCAGTTGGAAATAGAGCACCAGAAAGGCGATGAAAGAGACGAAACTACCAATCAGCAGGTAGAGGGTCAGCTTCATGGCCGCATACTCGCGCCGTTCCTTCCAGCCCCAGATGACAATCATGACATACATGGGCAGCACAGCCAGTTCGTAGAAGAAGAAGAGCAAAAATGCATCAACTGCTACGAAAACGCCCTGCACACCAGCTACCAACAGCATGAAAAACGCCATGAATTCGCGTGGACGGTCGTCAATGCTCCATGAAATGAGCACCCCACCGACGCCAACAATCGATGTCAAGAACACGAGTGTAGCACTCAATCCATCAACACCGAGGATGTAGCCAATATTCAGGCCAGGAATCCACGACCGCTCTTCCACAAAGCGGAGTGTGTCTGCCCAGGCCGTGCCCGCAGCCGGTAAGCCCGATTTGTAACCGAAGTACACGTAAGCGGAGAGCACCAGCCCCAACAGCATGGCAGCCAGCGCCAGCATTCGTGAGTTTTCGCCTCGCTCTTTGGGCATCATTAGGATAATGACGGCCGTTACAATCGGCGACAACGTTATGACCGATAAAAAGGGAAATTCCGACATAAATTTTCTCTCTTCCCGTAAAAATTAGACGCTTACATGTTGTAAGCATTATTAACCTAAAATATCTTTGATACCGTGTCGTTAATAAACACAAGAATCCACTGCGGCCAGATGCCCAAGCTAAGCATGAGCGCCATCAGCGGCCAGATCACCAGATGTTCACGCAAGGTCATGTCTGGCAGCTTGGCCCACTCTTCTTTAACGGGGCCGTGCAGCGTTTCACCAATGCCTTTCAAAATGTAGGCACCCGTCATCAGCAGCCCAATCATAGAAACGGCCAATGGAATGGTGAAGATGGCCCAACTGCCGCGCACAATCATGAATTCACTGACAAAGCCGTTCAGTCCGGGCAAACCCAGTGAAGCCATGCTGGTGAAAATAAGAATCGTGCCAAATACTGGCATGATAGCCCAGATACCGCCAAACATTTTCAAGTCACGAGTATGCGCCCGGTCATAAATGACACCGACCAGGAAGAACATACCTGCAGCGGATAAACCGTGGTTAACCATTTGAAAGACAGCACCACTGGTTGCCAGAATCGCGTCTTGGGTGGTTGTGGGGTCTGCGAAAGAACGGCCGTATGCAAACGCCATCACCGCAATACCCATCACCACAAAACCCATGTGGTTAATCGATGAGTAAGCCACCAGCCGTTTGAAGTCCCACTGCCCAAATGCAGCAAACCCACCAATCACAATACTCAGCATACCCAGAATGGCCAGGATTATCGCTGTATTATTTGCATGCTGCGGGAACATGGGAATCACCAATCGGATAAAACCGTAAGCACCCAATTTCAGCAGTACACCGGCCAAAATCATCGAACCAGCAGTTGGTGCTTGTGTGTGTGCGTCTGGCAGCCATGTGTGGAACGGCCAAATCGGCACTTTAATCGCAAACGCGATGAAAAATGCCCAGTATGCAATATTCTTTACCAAGCTGATGGACAAACCATTTGATAATGTGCCATTGGTAGGCAAGTTCACCCATTTATCAAGCAGTGTGGGAATGTCAAAGGTTCCCATCGACACGCCAATTACCTGAATGGAGAGCAGCAAGCCTAAGCTGCCAGCCATCGTGTAAATAAAGAATTTAAACGATGCGTAATCGCGGTCTTTGCCACCCCAAATCTTGATTAGGAAGTACATTGGCACCAAGCCAAACTCCCAGAAGATGAAGAAAATGAGCAAATCGAGGGAAGCAAACAACCCAAGCATGGCCGTTTCCATAATCAGGAAGAGCACCATGTACATTTTCACTTTGTCTTCAATACTGAAAGAGGCCAAAATTGCCAATGGGGTCAAAATTGTGGTCAATAAAAACATGGGCAGGCTAATGCCATCAATACCCATGTGGTAGCTTGAACCCAGTGCAGGCAGCCATTCAGCCATCACTACAAACTGGAATCCAGCGTCAACGCGATCATAGTTAAACCACATCAGCAGCACCAGCACCAGCGGCACCAGGCTGAGCACAAACGCCATCCGGCGAATCAGTGGTTTATCATCTCCCGGCAGGAGGAATAGCAGCAAACCTGCCAATGCCGGGAAAAAGACAACTAAACTAATGAACAACTCGCTTTGTACTAACTCAGTCATATGTATCCCTGTAAAGGCTAAAAGCCTAACCCCAACCCAGCCAGCTAAGGATTGTTTGGTACCAACCGTAGTTGATCAAGTAAATAATCATGAATGCCAGTGCAGAGGCAATCAAACCAGACACCAGCGCATATTCTTGAATCTTGCCGGTTTGCAGTTGTCTCACTTCACGGGTCATTGCCAGGAATTGGTCCTTAAACCAATCTACGCCATCGCTGATAATGGTTTGTTCAAACCATTTCATCCAAGCACCAATCGTGTAAACCACTTTAGCAACCGTGTGCAAAATGACGTCAATAATGCCTTTATCGACAACCTCATACACAAACACTTCGGAGAACCAGACAACAGGCTTAACAAAGACCACCTGATACAATTCATCCCAATACCATTTGTGATTGAGGAAGGTGTGCAGAGGACCAAGTGAACGAACAAGTGGGTCTTGCTGGCCTTTGGTGAGGGGTTTACGGCCGTAAACCAAATACCCTACAAGGATGCCACCCAACGCCACCGTCATCGAAATAATCAACGGCGTCCAAGACCAGGGTAATGTTGCAATTTCATGACCAACTAGATGGAGTTCATGTAATTCATGAATCGTTTCTTCAACAGTCGCACCAACAAAGTGATGGAAATTATTGTAGAAGACTGACCCTTTCTCAGTGCCTAAGAAATTGTCAGGAATGCCGACAAACCCAGCAAAAATAGCAAAGAAGGAAAGTCCAATCAACGGGGCTGTCATAAAACCATTACTTTCGTGGGCATGTTCAGCCAGTGGAGTACGTGGTTTGCCAAGGAACGTCATGCTTATTTGTCGTGTTGTGTAGAAGGCAGTTAAGAAAGCTGCCAACGCTAACATCACAAGCACAAACAGACCAACACCGCTACCATCGTGGCTCCATAAATACCAGGCATCTGCAAATATCTCATCCTTGGACCAGAAGCCTGCAGTGATGAATGGCAAACCAGAAAGTGACATACCACCAATCACAAATGCCCAAAATGTAATAGGCATCTTTTTACGTAAACCACCCATAAAGCGCATATCCTGCGGATCAGTGTGGTGGTCGTGTACATGCTCAGCGCCATGCTCCATCCCGTGAATGACAGACCCAGAAGAAAGGAAAAGCAGTGCTTTAAAGAAAGCGTGTGTAATCAGGTGGAAAGCGGCTGCGATGTAAGCACCCATGCCAATCGCTGCCACCATAAATCCCAACTGAGAAATTGTGGAGTAGGCGAGCACGCCTTTTACGTCGTACTGTGCGACTGCAATCGTCGCTGCCATTAGAGCCGTAAAGGCTCCAATGAAGGCAATTACCCAACCGACACCGGGTGCTCCTTCAATTGCGACAGCAATTAACGGGAAGATACGCACAATCAGGTAGATACCGGCGGAAACCATTGCTGCTGCATGGATGGTCGCACTAACGGGTGTTGGACCTTCCATCGCGTCGGGCAGCCATGTGTGCAGCGGCCACTGTGCTGATTTACCAACTGTACCGGTGAAAATAAGCAGCGTCATGATGCCAAGTGCCGTCAGGCCAATCTTTGTCGCTGCTTCTTCCAGGCTGTGGGCGGTAAATGCTTCGCTAAAGTTGAGCGTACCAAACGTGCGGTAAAAGAAGGCAATTCCAAGCAGCATCACCACGTCAGCAACGCGAGTGGTCATGAATGCTTTGATGCCTGCTGCGCGCGGTGGAATGTGCGGAATGCCACCTTCGGCAATGTGGTAGTCACGTGCGTACCAGAACCCGATGAGTGAGTAGGAGCAGAAGCCCATAATCTCCCAGCCGATGAAGAGCAGCAGCAGGTTGTCGGCGACAATGAGCAGGAGCATCGCACCCGCAAAGAGACTCATCAGGGCAAAGAAGCGCGAGAAAAGCGGCTCTTCTTTGCCGTGGTTGGGTGTACCGCGTACGGTTCCCGGTGGTTTACCATAGTTGTGGTAGCCCACGCTGTAAATGAAAATCATGAAGACGGCGAAGGGGACCATGAACAGCATAACGGCCGTTAACGGATCCACCGCCACTCCCATCCAAATCCAATTTATATATTCACCAATGGGCAACCATGCTACCGAACTCGCAATCGCCACCGGATGGTGGTTTAGCGCTTCAGTCTCCATCCCAAACATGGTAAAGGCAACAATCCATCCCAACACAAGAGATGTAATGACGCCCGCCCAGGCAATTCCCCAGCTCAATGTCTTATTGTGCTTCGTAAAAAGGACAATCAAAAAGAACACAAGCAGTGGCCCTGCCGGGATCAACCAGGTTAATAATTTCAGGGTATCTTGAGTCATTTCCTTCCCAATTCTGTAAGCAGTGGTTAGTAGTTAGTGGTTAGTGGTCAGTAATTACCGGTTCACTATTCACTATTCACTATTCACTGCTTACTAATTCCTCAACGTACTCAACTCTTCCGCTACTACCGTATCGCGATTGCGGTAGATTGAAATCGCCAATGCCAGACCGACAGCCGCTTCAGCAGCCGCCACGGTCAGCACAAAAATTGCCCAGGCCAATCCCGCAGATTGTGGCACACTGGGGTCAATCAGCGTACGATAGCGCCAAAAGGCAATCAAATTAATATTTACTGCGTTGAGCATTAGCTCAACAGACATCAAAATCGCCACCACATTGCGACGAGCAATTACGCCATAAAGACCAATGCAAAACAGAGCCGCAGCTACAATCAGATACCAGGATAATGGAATCATGCGTCCTCCTCCGATGTTGGCCAAGCAATTGCTACGGAACCAATCAATGCCGCCAGCAGCAGCATTGACGCAATTTCAAATGGAAGCACATAACCGTTAGCCTCCACAAATGCCCGCCCAAGTGCTGGAACGCTGTCCTGGAAAACAGAAGCCGGGACGGCCGGTTTACTAGCAAAAACCTGTGTAGCATCTGCAGCAAACGGCCAGAACTGGACGATAACAGCTACGATGAGGGCGAATGAAGTAACGGCCGTAAACAGCGCCAACCCCGGCTGCGAGTTAAACGGCGACTCCTTCGCATCCATCACTCGTCGCGTCATCATGATAGCGAAGATAACCAAAATCGAGATAGCCCCAATATAGACAAGAAGCTGTGCGGCTGCCATGAATCCGGCATCCAGCATCACATACAGCATGGCAACAAATAGAAAAGATGCCATCATTGCAAGTGCTGCATGAAACAGGTTCTTCAGTGTCACAACGAGTCCACCTGTTAAGAGCATTAAGAAACTAATTATTATAAAAATCCACTGCTCAAGTGTCACAAGTCTTCTCCAAAACA
>QQUD01000401.1 GCA_008501785.1 Chloroflexota bacterium | reverse complement strand
CTTGGCAGGCTGGCAAATGATGCTGTTTTCTAACAAAACATCCCGTCCAATATGGATTGTGCAACAAGTGAGCCGTTTTTCGTTTGCTGGTCTTCTGATTATTTTCACCTTCCTCGGTGCCAGGGCTTATGCTAATGATGTGGCTTTTATTGAAGGTGAAATGGTCACGATGGCGAAATGGATTGCCAATAACACGCCGGAAACGGCGTTGATAGCTTCTCATGATATTGGCGCAATTGGTTATTTTGCAGAACGGCCGTTACTCGATCTGGCTGGACTGATAACGCCAGAGATTATCCCTTTATTAGATGATGAACTGGCAATGACAACGTATATTCTTGCCAGCAATGCACAATATCTGGTAACAGCACCTGGGTGGCCATATGTTTCAATAGTCGAAATGAGCCGATCACAACCAATATTTTCTACAGAACATCAGTGGACTATTGAAAATGGACAAAACAACATGACCATTTACCTGTTGCAGGGGTCCTAGTCGAATTGCATATGCTTTCTTTTTCATGGTATACTGCATTCGTTCCATATAGGACCTATATATTTGTAGACCACATTATTGCCAAATTATTAAGAGATTGAAATACTCCCCATTCGCATGTAGTAAAGCAGTTTGGGCAACTTATCGGAAATATTTTAAGAGGTCAAATAATAATGTCACAAGAAATAAAACTACTTATCGTCGATGATCATCCCGTATTTCGTGGAGGTCTGATAGATGTCATGGACACAGAGCCGGGCATTACAGTGGTGGGGGAAGCCGCTGATGGCGAAGTAGCAATCGAAATGGCTCATGAGGTGACTCCCGAGGTCATTCTCATGGACATCAACTTGCCAACAATTAATGGCCTGCAGGTCACACGTAAAATCAAAGCCCAAATGCCTGATGTTAAAGTGATTATGATCACTGGGTATGATGATGCTGAACAAGTATTCCATGCCATTCGTGCAGGTGCCTCTGCTTATTGCCCCAAGGATATTACGCCAGAAGCATTAATTAGTGTGATTCATTCTGTTTATCAGGGCAAATATTATGTTGACGAAAAAACGTTGACATATGATGAATTGATGAGTTGGGTTGAGCAAAGAATCGGTCGTTTTGCTGGTCCACTGGTAAGTGATTCTGATGAAATGTTTATTCCCTTATCGCCACGTGAAATGGAAATCTTAGAACATGTGACCCGAGGATTAAGCAATAAGGAAATTGCTTATAAACTGGGAATTAGTCATCAGACTGTTAAGAACCACATGACAGCTATTTTACGTAAACTAAGAGTTGATGATCGCACACAGGCAGCCGTATATGCTTTACGACATGGGTGGGTGCGGTTGGAAGGTGCTCGCAATTAGTTGAGAAAGGGTAGTGGATAACGGCCGTTTTTACTCACAAACAGCGCAGTTTAGTAAACAGATGTTACTTACTAAACTGCGCTGTTACTATTTTCCTGTATAATAAACATCATATTTAACCTGCTGTTGAACCTTGCTAACCAGGAAATGAAATATGTCTGATCAACAAGAATATACCTTTGAAGATTTCCTCGATGAAATTCGTGCAGATTATGAACAAACGCAAAGAGATCGAAAAGAAATAGACATTTTAATTAAACAAAATGGGGCAGAGGTCGAGCGCCTTGCTCAAAGAAATGCACAAGTTACAAGTTATACACGTCAACTACAGACGAATTTTGAAACATTGCCTCGTGAAGATATTCGTGAAGCTTACGAAGCATTAAACGATGTCCAGCAACGTTTGTATACCATGCGCGGCCAGCTTGAAAAGCTTCAAAGCGATCAACGAAATCTGGATAGACTATCAGAACTACAAAGGAAAATATTAGAACTTTCTGATGGTTTTGGAACGCTTTCTACTTCTGATAATCGTAATACACTCAGTGAACAACCAAATGTCATTCGAGTGATTCAAACTGAAGAAGCTGTTCGACAAAGCCTGGTGCGCCGTATGCATGATGGTGCAGCATCTTCATTAAGTAACTTCATTTTACAGGCAGAAATTTGCCAGAGATTTTTC
This sequence comes from Chloroflexota bacterium, assembly GCA_008501785.1. The sequence goes on along the minus strand of QQUD01000401.1, from coordinate 3,974 downwards.
GATGTAAATCCAGATCGTGCCCGTCAGGAACTAGATGCACTAAAAAGTTCAGCGGCCTCCACATTTAGCGATGTAAAAGACTTTATCTTTGATTTACGTCCGATGATGTTGGACGATCTTGGTGTTGTGCCAACGCTTCGTAGATATGTTGAATCATTTCAAGAAAAGAATGGGTTGCCTGTCCCCATGACGGTAACTGGTGTTGAGCGGCGTCTAGAAAGTCATATTGAGGTAACTTTATTTCGCAATATTCAAGAACTGTTAAATAATGCATTGATGCATGCTCAGGCAACACAGGTTCAAGTATCATTAGATATGGGGCAAGAACAGGTTGTTGCTGTTGTTGAAGATAACGGCCGTGGCTTTAATCCAGATGAAGTAATGGACGGGGGTACACGCACAATTGGTTTGTCAACGCTGCGAGAGCGTATACAAATGTTAGGTGGCGATCTCAATATACAAAGTAGCATTGGACAAGGCGCTCGCATTGAGTTTTCAATACCAATTGAATCTGAGCATTTATTATAAAAAATTCTTAATATATTTTGTAAGAAAATTGTTTAGAATAAAAGGTATAGTAGTCGCCATGAAGTCTCGGTACAACTGTCCTATTGAGCCAATTATAAAATTCAATTATGATTATCAACACATACACAAAGTATGTTTGTGAAAACCGGTAAACTTACAAGGAGGTAAGCACCAATGTTGTTTTTACATCGTGAAGACGGACAAGGTTTGGTAGAGTATGCACTCGTACTCGTTTTGGTAGCTGTTGTTGTAATTGCTATCCTGACTCTGCTTGGTCCGCAAATTGGTAACGTATTTAGCCGTATCGTTTTCGGTCTCAACGCAGGATAAGATAATACATTGATATTTATCCCAAGCTCTATTTTTTTATTCAATGAGACCAAAAAGCCCTATCTTCAAGATAGGGCTTTTTTTTTAATTAAATAATAGAAATGAAAACATGACTTCTTGTCTCCTTGGTTACAATCTGCTGGAAACCGCGAATTCAGTTATAATTATAGGGTAAAGTAGATAGACATCTGCTATTGACAATGGAATGGAACATAGTATGATGAGTTTAATTAGGGTATTACTAATGTTCTAACAATATATACCTGTTTGCTTGTGAAAGATGTGTTTTAACAATATACTAAATTTTAGTACTGTTTTTAATTGTAGTAAGGTGCTTACGATAATTGAAGCCTCTATATTTTTCTATCTATATATCCTCAAACGTGCAGTTTGCAAGATTAATCAATCCATTGGTGAATAATGTCAGATAAAATTCGTGTACTTATCGTAGATGATCTCCCGGAAACGAGGGAGAACGTTCGTAAACTTCTTCAATTTGAATCTGATGTTGAGGTTATTGGACAGGCTGGGACCGGGGAAGAAGCGGTTGAAATGGCAAAAGAGTTTCAGCCGGATATTATATTGATGGACATCAATATGCCAGGTATAGATGGCATTGGTGCCAGTCAGAAGATTTCAGAATTAGCCCCCAGTGTACAAATAATTATCATGTCGGTGCAAAGTGATCCTAACTATTTGCGTCGTGCTATGATGGCAGGGGCACGCGATTTCTTAACGAAACCTTTTGGGGGTGATGAACTAGTTGCTGCCGTGCGGAGAGTTCATGAAAAACGGCCGCAACGTGTTGCCGCCCCTATTGCCCAATCCACGACTGCTGGGTCAGGTGGACCAGCGGCGTCTTCCGAGGCAAAAGGCCATATAGTCACAGTTTTTAGTCCGAAAGGTGGAGCTGGCTGTACAACGGTTTCTATTAATCTGGCTGTATCATTAGCACAGCGTAATTTCCGTACTGTCCTTGTTGATGGAAGTTTGCAATTTGGTGATATTGAAGTCATGTTGCATATGAAACCCATGACAAGCATTATTGATGTCAGCGATGAAAATACAGAACTGGATTCAGATTTAATCAGCAGTGTTGTCCAATTACATCGCTCTGGTGTCAATGTTTTACTTGCGCCACCGCGACCTGAAATGGCAGAAGCTGTTAATGAAACGAGCATTAAAAAACTATTAGATGCTTTACGTGCTAATTACGATTTTATTATTGTAGATACAAGTTCTTATCTTACTGAAGTGTCATTAGCTATTTTGGATATAGCCGACAAGATAGTTTTGGTAACGCAGCAAAGTATACCTAGCTTGAAAAGCATTAAGCGATTTTTTGACTTAGGTGATATGTTGGAATATTCATCTGGAAAAACTTGGCTTGTGGTAAACCGGGCGTCGAAACAAGGTATTCCAATTAAAAACATTGGTAATGCATTAAAACAACCTGTTGTGGTAGTGATCCCCGAAGATGTTATTGCAAATAATGCTGCAGACCAAGGCGTCCCACTTGTTACCGGAGAAACTAAAAGAAGACCAATAAGCCTTGCAATTGCTAAACTTGCTGACCATGTCGTTCAAGAGTTGGGGGTAGAAGGCTCTACCCACGAATCCGAAGTGCCTGTCCCTCAACAAAGTAGTGGCTTTATGGGTAAGCTGTTCCGCAGGCGAGTAAGAGCTGGAGGATAAAGTGTCATTATTAAAACGAATTGAACAAAGTCAAAGTTCTGCTTCTCCGCAATCTGAACCATCAAAGTTGCAGGAACTGCGAGTTAAAAGATCTTCTCCTGCTGTTGGATCAAAAGATGCTTATGTGGATTTGAAGAATCGAATTCAGCAGAAACTTATTGCTGAACTTGATCCTAGTATGGACATTACAAAAACGGCTGAGGTCCGCGCAACGATTCAGGAAATGTTTGAAGGTATGTTGGCTGAAGAAAGCATTGTTCTGACTCGTAATGAAAAGCGGCGCTTGTTTGAATCTATTGTCTCCGAAATTTTGGGGTTTGGTCCTATTGAACAGTTCCTCCATATGGATGGAATAACTGAAATCATGGTAAATGGTCCTAAAAACATTTACGTAGAGCGTGCTGGCAAGATTCAACGAGTAAATGTTGTTTTTGAAGATAATGACCATTTGTTGCGTATTATTGATCGCATTGTTGCACCATTGGGAAGACGCATTGATGAAGGTTCGCCTATGGTGGATGCCCGTTTACCAGATGGTTCTCGTGTAAATGCGGTCGTTCCTCCCATATCTATTGACGGCGCGACATTGACAATCCGTATTTTCTCAAAAATCCCTTTAACTATTGATAATTTAATTGAGTTTGGCAGTGTGACTGCAGAATCTGTTGAATTCTTGAAAGCCTGTGTAATTAGTCGTCTCAATGTGTTTATCTCAGGCGGTACAGGTTCGGGTAAAACTACATTATTAAATATCTTGTCTGGGTTTATTCCAGATGATGAGCGGATTGTAACGATTGAAAATGCTGCTGAATTGCAGATGCGCCAAGATCATGTTGTTCGCTTAGAGTCAAGAAGTGCAAACGTTGAGGGCCGTGGTGCAGTAACAATGCAGGATTTGGTTGTTAACTCTTTGCGTATGCGCCCTGATCGCGTGATTATTGGTGAGGTTCGGTCTGGTGAGGCTTTGGATATGTTGCAGGCTATGAACACTGGTCATGATGGCAGTTTAGCAACAGGTCATGCGAACAGTCCCCGAGATATGTTGGCACGTTTAGAAACAATGGTGCTTATGGCAGGTATGGATTTGCCGCATAGGGCGATTCGTGAACAAATTGCTTCGGCTATTCACTTAATTGTGCATCAGGATCGCTTGCGTGATGGTTCTCGTAAGGTTATGTCTGTTAGTGAGATTCAGGGTATGGAAGGTGACATTATTACGACATCTGAGATATTCCGATTTGAGCAAACAAATATTGAAAATGGGAAGGTCATTGGGCGACTTCGTCCTACTGGTTTGCGACCAAAGTTTATGTGGAAGATTCAAGAATCAGGTATTATGCTTCCACCATCAATTTTTGGCATTGGCACACGCAGAAGATAAATTGTGAATTTATTATTCGATGCTGTATTGTTTACAAAGC
>QQUD01000986.1 GCA_008501785.1 Chloroflexota bacterium | reverse complement strand
GAGATGGATTTACAGCAAGCAAGATTTATTGATGCACATATTGATTCTGGTTTAGAACGTGTCGAGGTTTTACCGAAACGAATTTTTCATACCCACGCGACTTTGGATATGAAAGGTATGCATTTGTTGAATGTTGGGCTGTTTGTCATTGGAATTATTCGTGCCATAATGATGGCTGCTAAAACAATAGCAAAACAAGGGCTTGCAGACAAATTTTCTGATGCCAGTTTGATTTCAATTCTGTTGGTTGGTTTTTTTGCATCTTTGCCAGCCTTATTCACGCCATTAGATTGGAGCCGGTATTATTTGCTGCCGGTTTATTTTGTGACAATTTTGATAGTTGTGGGTTTTGATTGGCTTGTGAAGGAATTGTTTCAATTGTTGAGGGGATGGGGCGAAAAATAATTTCAAGCAACGTGTAATTCTCTGCCATTTGGAAGATAATCTGCGCCAAATATTGGATAATTTATACGCCTGCAGAAACTTCTGTTTCCGGTTTCACTTGGAATTTGATATAAAATGGAGGTTTGAGAAGGGTGGAACGTAGAGGTTCCGTATATTTGGCGTCCAACGAAAGGGGGGTGATTGATCTAAGATGACGCTTGAAACATTTGGGATAATTGGTATTTTTCAGGAGAGAATAAGCATGACATTTAAAAGTAGTACGTTTATAGGGGCATTTGCCCTTTTGTTTTTGCTGGCGGCCTGTGAGCAGCCGGTTGATCCAGCACCTGCTGTGTTGCCAACTACAGAACCCTCAACAAGCGAACCCAACGCCGACACATCGGAAGATATTATCGAATTAGTTGCGGCTTCACCTGAAGCGACTGCCCCTAGCGAAGCGGTTGCGGCAACGCCAACGGCCGTTTTAGCTGAACCCAGTGAGCCTGCTACACCTGAACCCGTCGAGACCGTAAATACAGACCCGATTGTGTTAACGATTCTTGAACCCGCTAACGCTATTCAGATTATGACTGGCTCAACCCTTTCGGTGAAGGGATTTGTTGATCCGGAAGTGGCTGAATCAGTCACGTTGAATGTGCAAATGGGGCCACACACCCTTGTTACAACAATTACGCAAGTTGATGCAGCTACGGGTGAATGGGCTGTTGATTTACAAATTCCACATTCGGTCAATGGTACGGGGTGGTTGAAAGCAATGACTGATAGGGAAACGGCCGTTCTCGACATCCAGCTTATTCACGACACTGCCACCGATGCGTCTGGCGTAACCATAAATTTATCTCGTCCTGGTGATGGACAACTGGCTGTTGCTGGACACCCGCTCTTTTTTGAAGGGGAAGTGACGGGCGCAATTGACAATACAATCACTATTGGACTCTACACAGATGATTGCACCACTTTTGCAGCGCGTCAAAGTTTCTCTCTTACGACCACAGATGCAATCTGGAATGGGATGGTGAATTTGCCTGCGACTTTAAACGGCCGTACTTGTGCCTTTGCCTACACGGGTTCCCCTGAGACGGGCATGTGGCGTGAGGAACAGCTTTGGTTGCCCTCGCTCCATCCCGACGACAAGACTATTATTGGCAGCATCATTTTGGGTAATGCCAACAGTACCCCATTCAGAGCAGGCGAGTCTGCCTACTTATTTGGTTCAGCAGTTGATGCAGCTGGTGAAGAGTTGCTGATTAGCTGGGTGGGTGAAGATGGCGAGACGCTGTTGGTGGAGGGAACGGCCGTTGTTGGTGCCCTCGGCTATTGGGGAGCAGAACTGTTGGTCCCCGCAGAAGCGCTTGGCCTTTCCACCCTCACTATCCAACTTGGCGAAGGTGAAGATGCAACCATCTTGCAGCATGAACTTTTGATTGAGTCGTAGTAATTAATTGAAAATATTGACCACAGACAGAAAAAAACACGGACAAGATTATTCTTTTGTCCGTGTTTTTTTTCTGTCCGTGTTTTTTTTTTAATTTTATCTATTTGAATAAATTTGGGAATGTATTTAATAATATTAAATAAAATTGCAAGAAGTGCCAAAAATATTGTTGACAAGAGCAAAATAATTGTGTATATTGTCGCCATCAGCAAAAAATTTAGGTAGGGAAACCCATTCATGCGTAAGCCAATTGAGCAATGTCCGGCCTGCGGCGGTGAACTGATCGTCACGCAGCAAACCTGTGTGGATTGTCACACGATGGTTGTCGGCCAATTCAAGCCCAATATCTTTTCCAAACTTTCGCAAGAGCATTTGTCGTTTGTGGAAGTGTTTGTCAAAAACAAGGGCAACATTAAAGAGATGGAGCGCGAGTTAGCCACATCTTACTGGACGATTCGCAATCAGTTGAATGATGTGATTGCTGCTTTGGGATTTGAAACAGATGACACGCCAGCTGCCGTCGATACCGAAAAGCGGCAAGACATATTGGCTCGCCTGGATCGGGGCGTAATTGATGTAGCCGAAGCAACCAAACAGTTGCAGCAGTTGGCAGCGAAGTAATTAAAAACCAAATTCAACAATAAATTGAGATGTGTAGGGGCGAGGCAGTGCGGAAAGATTGGTGCCTAAACAGATTGCCTTGTCTCCGCACTGCCTCGCCCCATCCCCAATGTTCCCGATTGGACCCATGCCTGCCGGAGCGGGCGAGGCAATCGGGAGGTGAGATTATGCGCGTTGCCCTGAATATTCCCGATTGCCTCGCCCCTACGGGGGATTGTGTAGGAATACGGCCGTTTCCTCACCACCAATCCCCCCCTTACCAACCTGCTGATACCTGAACCCTGAAACCTGATAGCTTCTTACCGGAGGAACCATGCCCACAGAACAAGAACACGTTTTACAAATGTTAGCCGATGGAAAAATCACAATTTCAGATGCAGAAATGCTGCTGGATGCGTTGAAAATGGGTGAGAGGGAGGTGGAAACGGCCGTTCCCGTCATGCCCTTACCGCCACAATATCTTGCACCGCCGCCACCGATTCACGACCCTCGTCGTGTGACCCCAGCATATGCCGAGGCAATGGCCGAAGCAGGATTGCCATATGCCACAAAAGATGAATTGTGGCACTTGCACCTGCACCATGTCACACCAAATTATGTGCGTCGTCTTGTGCAGCTTGACTTGCCCGATTTAGATGCCGAAGGCATTGCCCAATTAGCCATTCACCACATTCATCCAGAATACATTGCCGCTTTCCAGGAACTCAAACTACAAGATTTGACGCTGCACGATGTGGTGCAGCTTGGCATCCATCATGTGCGCCCCGAAATGGTGCGCGAACTGCGTGATTTAGGCATTACCGATTTGACCGTGGATGATGTGGTACAGCTAGGCATTCATCATGTGCGTCCCGACATGATCCGTCAACTGCGTGATTTGGGATTCAACAACCTGGCTGTTGCGCAAATTGTACAGCTTGCCATTCACGATATTCGCCCCGATTTTATACATAAATTGCGAGAAACTGGTTTGCAGTTAACGATTGATCAAATTGTGCAGCTCGGTATTCACGATGCGCAGCCGAAACAGATTCAGGCTTTGATGGCGCTTGATTTTTCTGAGCTGACGTTTGATACGATTCTGGATTATTGCATTCATGAGGTTCGCGCAGACTATGTGGCCACCATTCACAACCTGCTGCCTGAGGCGACGCCCAAACAATTCTTGACAATGCATATTCACGAATTAACGGTTGGCTACGTCAAAGAAATGGTCAATTTTGATTTGCCAGATATTGATGCACGTTCAATCGTTTCGCTCAAAATTCAAGAGGTGACACCTGCGTATGTGGCGGAGATGGTGGCACTAGATTTGCACGATCTGTCGGCTCGCAAATTAACGACAATGCAAATGAATGGTATTTCGATGCGTTACGCACGTAAACTGAAAGAAGAAATTGGTGATGAACTGACTGCCCAGCAGATTATTGATCGATGGTTGTCGGGGGAAACGGCCGTTTCACCATAACCCCACAATTTCACAAACTTATTTACTAAAAAAGGCCATTGCATTGCAATTGGCCTTTTCTTTTGCAAGTTTAGTATAACGATACACTAAATCGTGATCCCAAATCAATTTTGGTGCTGGCCCAGTCTGGTAGCATGGAGGGTTTTTACAGAGAAAGCCACTTGAATTTGGATGAATTGAACTATATTTTGTCGTATCTTGTATGAATACGCTTGACAAGTCGCCTGTTTCTCGTTAATATCCTGTTAATGATTTAGTAAAACGTTACACTAAAGTTTCACTGAATCAGAAATGTCGTCCAAAATCACGGAAGAGAGAGAATGGAAAACAAAGTCACCATTGCCGATGTCGCACGCCTTGCGAATGTTTCTGTTAGTACTGTTTCGAATATGCTAAACGGCCGTTCTTCCCGAATGCGCCCCAGCACCCACGAACGCATCTTGCAAGCTATCGAAGAGCTTGGCTACACACCCAATCAAGCCGCTCGCCAGTTAAAGACAGGCCATACCCCCATCATCGGTTTAATTGTCCCTTCCGTTGCCAACCCATTTTTTGGCGTTTTTGCCCGCCACGTTGAAGAAGAGGCCCTCAGCCACGGATTTCAAGTTTTGCTGGGCAATAGTGAACGCCAGCCAGATCGCGAACAGCTCTATGCCGATGAATTGTGGGGATACGGCGTGCGCGGCATTATTTTTGGGTCGGCGCTGATGGAATATAGCCATCTCGATAATTTGATTAATCGCGGTCTGCATGTGGTCGCTTTTGACCGGCCTGCCCAAGATGATGATCCAGTGGAATTTGACAGTATCGGTGTTGACAATATGTTGGCGGCGCGTTTGGCGACCAAACACCTCCTTTCATTGGGGCATCGCCGAATTGGATTTTTATCTGGCGCTGTGAAAACGATTAACCGGATTGACCGGCTGGCAGGGTACAAAGCGGCATTGGTTGAAGCTGGTGTCGAATTTGATCCGGAACTGATATGGGAAGGCGATACAAACGGGAACTTTGGTGATGCAGATGCGGTTGCCCTCGGGCGACAAGGCACCCATGAACTATTGAGCCAATTAAATCCCCCAACCGCCATTTTTACTATCAACGATATGTACGCCTTCGGTTCTTACGCAGGCGCACGTGATTTAGGTTTAGAGATTCCACGCGACTTGTCCATCGTGGGGATGGACGACATTGCCTTAACAGAAGTTGTGCAGCCACCGCTGACCACGATTCGCCAACCAGTTAAACATTTGGCCCGAGCCGCTGTGGACCGACTGATTGGCCGTTTAAATGGAACCTGCACGGCCGAAACTGAAAGACATCAAACACTGGCTCCACGCCTGATTGTACGCGCATCGACAGCACGATTATCGACTGCACGATTATCGACTGCTCGATTGAAAAGATAGGAGCTATTCTCTTGGTTGTGGTACACAAACCATTTTAACGACCTAGCGGAATTTACCACACCAAATTCAAATTCTATAAAAAACCCCATACACCCGAAAATGAACTTTTCGGTGAACAATGATTGCTGCGTCAATCGTGATTGGTTTCGCTTTGCAATTTAACGGAAGTGGGGGCTGTTGACAAAAAACAGGAGAGTAATTATGTACATTGATTTGACAGGAAAAACGGCCGTTATCACTGGCGGCAATATCGGAATCGGTAAAGCATTTTCCCAAATTTTGGCTGGCTGCGGAGTAAAAGTCGTTGCTACTTACTTCACGACCGAATTTGAGCCTTTTGCAGAAGAAGGCCAAACCATCATTGGTATTCCATTGGATGCAACCGATAGCAAACAGGTTGATGCTGTGATGGCCGAAGCTGCTGAAAAATTGGGTGGGAAAATTGACATCTTGATTAACAATGCAGGTGGTTTATTAGGTCGCGTTTTAACCTCAGAAATGAGCGATGAACATTTCCACAATGTAATGAACGTCAATTTTAGCAGCACTTTTTACTGCACCCGCGCCGTTTTGCCCTACATGCCAGATGGTGGCCGTATCGTTAACCTGTCTTCGTTAGCAGCTCATGATGGCGGTGGCAATGGTTCAGTGATTTACTCGGCTTCAAAAGCGGCCGTTATTGGTTTCACACGCGGC
>QQUD01000327.1 GCA_008501785.1 Chloroflexota bacterium | reverse complement strand
TCAAGTTTGTAGATGATTTTTCCGGTTTGATCGCTGTTTCCTGGATTAACTGGCCCAACCAGAACGCGCAGATCGTGATTTTCGCTGCGAATGACTTCTACCGCGTTGTTGTGAATGTCGGGGTCTTCACCATACCCGTTAAACACACGGGCATACCACGCAGGTGTCACCGGATTGTCGGGGGAATGGGTGTTGCTGCCGTTTGTGTTGAAATTGCTGCCGATGATGAAGCCATAGACGTTGGCAAAACGCTCGTCTCTTGCTAATCGATGCAGGTAGCGCAGATAGCTGTCTAGCGCGGCATAATCGTCTGCTGGTGGAATACTTTGCCCCTGTGCATATTCGACGCGCACCAGCACATGCAGCCCGTTTTGCTCGGCTTGCTGGACACGGGCAGCCAGATCGTGGATGCCCCAAAATTGCTCATCCGCAAGCTGTGAGTAGGTGATTTCCACATCCCAGCCTTGTCTGCCATGCCAATCTCGCTCTGGATTGGCAAAGACCAGGCCCAGTTTGGTGGGAACCAGTTGTGGAGAGGCTGGTGTTGGGGCAATCGCTCCGGTTTGAAAGACTGCCCACTGTTGGCAACCAGTTTCGCAGCTATGGTAAAAATTGAGCGGTGCATTTTCAGGGCTGTTGGGAAGGGGCCAATGCCACTGCCAGATGCCGTCTGCGTTTTGTGTGCCGTGTTGGGCGAGAACGGCCGTTTCCCCTCCCACCTCCAACCGCACATGCGTCCAGGGCGTGGCATCCTGCACAATCGCCTCGAACTGCCCTGCGTCATTTTCTGTAACTGTGACAACTGGCCACGTACCAACTGGCTGTGACTGTTCTGGGATGTAAGCCAGCTTGCCCGAAATGGGCAGCAGCCAATAAATAATGCTGCCCACAATAAACATAAAAATAACCTGGAGAGATTGACGAGATAGTTTCATAAAATCGCTTCTGCTTATGATGTGACGCGCTGAGGCAAAGGTGCTTGCGGAATGGTAAAACGAATACATGTGCCGGTTTGCTGTGCTTCACTTTCGCTTTCTATAGTCAGCGTGCCACCATGTTGGCCGATAATCTCTTCCACAATGGCTAACCCTAATCCACTGCCAGCCACGTCTCGCCGGACACGATAAAACTGCTGGCTGATGCGGGCTAAATGTGCGGCTGGAATGCCGGAGCCGGTATCTGCAACTTCGCATTGAATATGATCGGCCGTCACCGAAAGCGACACCATGATGCTGTCGCCGGATGTGCAATATTTGAGGGCGTTGTCGAGCAAGCTGATGAACACTTGTTTGAGCTTGTCGTGGTTGCCCAACGCATGGGGAATGGGTGTTTCACATGATAAAGACAGGTCTACATTGTTTGATTCGGCAAACAAGATTAGCTCGGCGATGGCTTCTTCGGCGATGATGATCATGTTAACGGCCGTTTTCTCCATCATATCTGTTGCTTTCAATCGTCCAAGTGTGAGCGCATTTTGCACAAGTTTGACCAGCCGGTTTGCCTGCTGCTGGATGATGGTGAGTGAATGCTGCTGGATTTCGTCGGTGGTGTCGGGAGAACGAGCGACTTCGGCATGAGCCAGAATTGAGGTGAGCGGCGTGCGCAGTTCGTGAGAGATGCCGCCCCAGAAGAGTTGCAGCTCGTGTTCGCGTCGTCGTTGGTCGCTGTGGTCTTGCAGCACGACCAGTCGTGTTTTGCCAAACAAACCGCTCCACACGGTAATGGTTACATCGGTAGGTAGGTGTAGGTTGAATTGTTCAGCCGCAATGCCGCTTTGTAAATTTTGTACCAGTTGTTGAAAGGTGGGTGTAGCTACAAGCTGATTGGTGTGCGTTTGTAAAAGTTGTGTGGCTTTTTTGTTGGCAAACTTGGGCTGGTTGTTGTTGGATAGGAGGATGACGCCGAAGGGGAAGTTTTGCCAAACGGCCGTTTCATTCCCACCACGCCCTGGACGAAAATTCGAAACACCCCAAATAATTCCCAATAGCAGCAAAATGAAGAGGTATATCGCTAATTGCAAGTCAATCACAAACATAGGGCAATATTATGACGCATCTGGACAGACAAAGCGATACCCAAACCCGCGTACAGTCACTAAATGAGTTGGCTCTTTCGGATTGTCTTCGATTTTGGCACGTAATCGCTGGATATGCGTGTCAACGGTGCGTGTACTGACTTCATGCGCCTCATTCCCCCATATTTTGCGTAGCAACGTTTCTCGTCCAAACACTTGCCCCTGGTGCTGCATGAACAGCGACAATAGCTGGAATTCGGTGGCGGTTAATGAAATTTCTGCATCATTTTGTTTGGCAACACCTTCATCGCCCCACAATTCAAGCGCCCCACAAACCAGCTTGGCCGACTCATGTTGTCCGGCAAATCGAAACAGTGCGCGTACCTGGGCGAGCAGTTCTTGAGGATTATATGGTTTGGTCAGATAGGCATCTGCGCCAAAATCAAGGCCAATCACTTTTTCTTGCAAGGTGTCTTTTGCGGTGAGCATTAAAATGGGCGTGTAGTGCGGTAGTTCTCGAATGTGGTGGCAAATTTGGTAGCCATCCATATCTGGCAGCATAATGTCCAACACAACCAGATCGGGATTCAGCACCAGTTTTTCCAGCGCCTCGCCGCCAGTATGCGCCAAAATTGTGCCATAACCGGCTTGTTTAAATGTGACATGCAGTGCAGATGTGATGGTTGGTTCATCGTCAACGACTAAGATTTTGAGATTTGTCATGGATTCATCCGGCTGTTTTGTAAAAGGTATATTAGGTTATTCGTATATTTGTATATTAGTCAAGTTCAATACACAAATACACAAATATCCAGAATTATCTTATTCGGACCAGTTTATGGAGTCTAAAATGGTGTTGTCATCGTCTATCAGCTCGATTTGTGTGACGTGTAGATACGCTGGACGTGACTTGAGAAAGTAATTGTTTTCTACAGGCACGATGCTTTCGGTGCCATCTGACCATTGAATGCGAACCTGGCTGCCTTCTGTGCTGATGCCGTAGGCGGTGGTTAGCTCGGTGATGTTGCCGCCCACGGTGTATCCGGCTCTAAATTTATCAAACAGATTGCTGGCACAAGCCAATTTGCTGGAAGATTGTGCTTGCCAACCATGCCAATCGTGTGTGACAAAGGTAGATGCCAGACAAACTTCGTTATCGGTAGGGTCTGGTTGGTAACGATAAAGCAAAACCAATCCACCGGCGACCAATTCTTGTTGGAAGGTGGTCATTGGTAAGTTGTCTTGGGTGAGGTAGCCGGGAAAGTCGGTTAAGGCTTCGTGGGGTGTGGCGTGGTAGGTGGTTTGGCATGATGTTAGTATGAGCAGTGCGCTGATGATGCTGATGGAGAATAGGATGAATCGGTTTTTTTTCATTGATACCTCTTTCTTTTGCCTCAAAATTCATTTTGGGGCGCAAGCGATTACCGATTTGAATTTTGAACCTTCATAAACATGTTTTCAGATATTAGACGTCGAAGTCGTTTGATGTTTTGATGCCAGTTTTTGTTTGTTGTACCCTGCGAATGCAGTTGATGGTTGTTGTAAGGAGAACGGCCGTTCCCGCCAAAATAGCTAAAAATAATGCGGTAGGGCGTGTCCAAGTCCATGCATGTGCAGGAACTTGTATCGGTAGCAAATCAACCGTCGCCGTCCAGCCCAGCACCACGTTGTTTGTTGGAAATGTGCTGAACGCTGCATAAAGTGTCCAACCACCGGCTGCTGTGAGCAGCAAGTTTAACAGCCATAAAGGAGCCTGGTGATGTTGAAGTACTGCAACCAGAATCCAAAGTGCGGTGAAAAATAGGCTGAAGAAGTTAACTAAATCGTGGTCGCCTGGGTCCCAGGGAGCATATGGTGCACCACCAAGACGCGGTGTCATCCATAAGGCGATATGTAAGCTCAGGCTTGCCAATACCGGTAAGGAAAGCCATATTGTTTTTATGGCGACATGGTTAGATTGTTTGAATGTTGTTATACCAACGATAATTCCAATCGCGACAACTACGACAATGGTGAAATAAATCCTCATTACGGTGGGGTGTAATGGATACTCGCCGACCCGAAGCTTGAAGATGATGAAGGAAACGGCCGTTAACACATGCGCCATCACCAAGAACATCGGAGGCAAATAATCCCACCAGCAAAACGTCAAATTTCTTTGAGTGAATTGGTAATCCACCATGATACATATAACCTTTTAAATTTGAGTAAGCAGGCAATCAGGAAATAATTGTTTGCAAAATTGTTCCCTTTTGACCTAATTGCTACTTTACCGAGGAAACTGTACTGCATGATTGTTACAATCATGTCACAGTTATTTGAAACCTATCAAATTAACACTGGAATTGGGGTTGCTAAAGCCGGGGCCATATTGAGTAGGCTTATGGGGGTGCGGGGGTAACGGCCGTTTCCCCCCCAGATTACAATCACTGAGCAATCGATTCCATTAAAAAATGAAAGTATCTACATCAATGTTGTATTGTTCGACAAACGCTGTGTAATCCTCTTGACTTAGAGGTATTTTAAAAATAATTTTTCCGGGAATATGCTCCAGTTTGTTTGTACGCTGCAAAATTTTGGCTAGTTCTGCATCATTAAATTTGCGATATTTTTCAATACCTGTAGCAGAACTGTCATATTCAATCCTGGCGATGGCTTCGGTTTCCTGGTGATCAATGCCAATGACATAGGGGATGTTTGCATCACGTTCTTCAACTGAGAGGGCAACCGTGACATCTTCTTGGAAATATTCAGTTAGCTGCTGAATTGTGAACATCATCTCAATAGAATGACGACAATTAATGTGGCGAAAAGAGTCTATTTGATTTTAAAGCGATTCATTTTGGAACTATATTGGTTCAATATCACAATCATGGCACAGGTGTATTACAAGTTTGGGCATGGTTCAGAATGTGGCAAATTAACTTTACAATTTTGAACCATGCCCAAGTTTGCAACAGAATTTATGGAATTGGTTGTTGTGGAGGCAAGATGAGGCAGAATCTTCCCGGAAACTAAAATGTTACGTCTTCTTGATGCCTATGTTTAAAGTTTCCGGGAAGACGGTGGGGGCGTTTATTCAAAATAGGGCCATTCAATATTGTTGATGCATTGGCTGTTTGGTTCTGCGTTAGGATTGTCTAAAAATGTACCAGAAATGGAAATGGCACAGTCCACGCTGCTTAACAGGGAGTGTCCTGAGCCGGGGAACTCGAACAGGTAGCTGTTGCTCAAGGTTTGGGCGGTGAGGGTGGCCCAGCGGGGTGGGGTGGCGACGTCGTATTGGCCGACGAGGATGAGGGTGGGGATGCTGCTGGAAACGGCCGTATTATCCACCCCCGTCTTTGGATTCCACATCGCACAAAGTTGCTCCTGATCATAGGTGCTTTGCAGCAGTGCGCCTTCGAGTTCGGTGGGGATGGTGCCGAGAACGGCCGTTTCCACCCGCTCATAATCCCCCGTCGCAATCTCATCATGGCAAATCACCGAGTTGTACATCCCCTCGCTGTCACTGCGGTCCGTATCGTCTTGGTAGCGGGGATAGGCAAAGCCACCATCGGCGCTAATTTCGTCAAGGGCGCTGGTGTTGTCGTTGGCTACTTCGTAGATGACGTATGGTAGCAGTGGGATCAGTTCTGTGTCGCTAAATGCGGAACTGAGGGCAAACACGAGATCGTCGCCGTAGATTTCGGCCGTGTCGTCATCATTGAGGCGCTGCACGGTTTCCAAAAAGACTGTTTCCAGATTTGGATATGCTTCGCTGCAATAGGCATCTCGTTCGCAGTCAGCAAACAGTTCGGTGAGCGCATCAGTCAGGCTGTAGATTTCTTCGACGGGTGTATCGGCATTGGGTGGGAAGGGCGAGTCGAGAATGACGGCACGCACACCCTCGGGGTGGTAGCGCATTACGTCCAGCGCCAGCCGTGTGCCGTAGGAGATGCCCATCAAATCCCATTCGGGAATGCCTCAGGCGGTGCGCAGTTCCGCTACATCGGTCGCGTTTTCGCGGGTGTTGTATGC
>QQUD01000617.1 GCA_008501785.1 Chloroflexota bacterium | reverse complement strand
GCGCATTGCTCAATTCATCAACGCCCCCGATTCAAGTCAGGTCATTTACGTGCGTAACGCCACTGAAGGGTTCAACCTGGTTGCCTACAGTTGGGGACGCGCCAACATCCAGGCTGGTGACGAAATTTTGCTCACCGAGATGGAGCACCACGCGAATCTGGTTCCGTGGCAAATGCTAGCGGAAGAGAAGGGGGCTACCGTCAAATATGTGTCGGTGACGGAGCAAGGCACGTTGGATTTGTCTAATTTGTCTGAGCTGTTGACGGAGAAGGTGAAGTTGTTTGGGTTTACGGCCGTTTCCAACGTCCTCGGCACCATTAACCCCGTCAAACATCTTATTGCCGCAGCTCAAGCCGTTGGTGCTGTTACCTTTGTTGATGCGGCTCAAGCCGTACCCCACATGCCCGTAGACGTACAGGATTGGGATTGCGACTTCATGGCTTTTTCTGGTCACAAAATGTGTGGACCCACCGGCATCGGCATCCTCTTTGGCAAAAAAGAGCTGCTCGAAGCTATGCCCCCATTCATGGGCGGCGGCGATATGATTCGCCGTGTGCGTCTCGAAGGCTCCACCTGGAACGATTTGCCCTGGAAATTTGAAGCAGGCACCCCCAGCATCGCCGAAGGCATCGGACTAGGTGCTGCTGTTGATTACCTGGCGCAGCTCGGCATGGAAAACGTTCATGCCCACGAAAGCTTCATCACCAACTATGCTTTGGAAGCGCTCAGTGAAGTTGAAGGTTTACAAGTGGTCGGCCCTCCCGCATCACAGCGGGCGGGTGTCGCCGCCTTTACGCTGGATGGCGTACATCCTCACGACATTTCCGAACTGCTAGATAAAGATGGTATCGCTATTCGTGCCGGCCACCATTGTGCCATGCCCCTCCACGAAAAATTGTGCATCAATGCAACAGCACGCGCCAGTTTTTACGTGCATACCACAACCGCAGAAATCGATAAACTGGTCGCAAGTTTAAACCGCGTTCGCAAAATTTTTCGGTTATAATCTAAAGTAATGATCTCAGGTGCGACGCACTTTCCGAACTGCGTCGCACCTTGGTAGAGAAGGGGCAAAACAAATGGATACAAACATCTATCACGAAAGAATGATCGATTTGTACGAGCACCCCTTAAACTTTGGTACAATCGAAAATGCTGATTTTTCATATGAAGATGATAATCCCCTTTGTGGTGATGTCATTCGCATAGATGTGCGGCTAGATGGCGAAAATCAGGTCAGTGAAGTTGCTTGGAGTGGTGAAGGTTGCGTTGTTTGCCTTTCTTCGGCATCATTACTCACTGAAGAAATTAAGGGAATGCCGCTTTCTGAGGTAAAATCCTTTTCCAAAGAGCGGTTGCTCGCATTAATAGGTGTTAAACTTAATAAAGTACGCATCAAATGCGCAATACTTTCGCTAAACGTATTAAAAGCTGGCGCAAACCAAATGCCAGATGACTAAACTAAATTTTCCCGGAAACTGCACACTATTTGTTGGTTGAACACTTACTAAGTTTCTGGGAAAATGACAATACAGACTGAGGCTAAACAACGTGACCGAGTGGGTTAAAGTAGCAAACATAGCAGACATTCCGTCCGGAGGACGGAGTTGGTACGATTTTGAAGAAGAAACCGATATTGTTATCAATTTGAATGGCATATTTTATTGTATTGCCGATTTGTGTTCGCACGATGGAGGTCCTCTTGGGGATGGCGAACTGAAAGATTCTGCAATAGCATGTCCTCGACATGGCGCATGTTTTGACGTGCGCAGTGGTGCGGCATTGACAATGCCCGCACCAAGCCCTATTCCAACGTATGCAGTAAAAGCAGAAGATGGCGTTGTGTATGTAGAATCACCCGATCTTTGGTGAGGCTTCGTTCTATTTGTGTGAATCTGCCCGGTTTGGGGCGTTCGTGGCATCTATAGCTTGTTGACAGGTCATGTGAAATTGCCTATATTTACCAACTGCGTAATATAGAACATATTTTTCATAGGCTTTTTCGGAACTTAATAAATCTTGTACTGCACCGAAAAAGCTTTAAGCCAATCCAGAATAAATTTTTACTTGGATTTATGATTTTTGGATTGGCAACAATGGGCAATTTATGGAAATCGGACTCGTAAGAAAAGTAAATATCGATCAAGAAGTACGTGAATCTTATCTCAGCTATGCGATGAGTGTGATTGTGTCTCGGGCGCTGCCAGATGCTCGTGATGGTTTAAAGCCTGTGCAGCGGCGCATCCTCTACGCGATGTACGACATGGGGTTGCGACCTAATTCCGCATACAAAAAGTCGGCACGTGTGGTTGGTGAAGTGCTTGGTAAATACCATCCACATAGTGACCAGGCAGTGTATGATGCAATGGTGCGTTTGGCGCAAGATTTTTCGATGCGCTACCGGTTGGTGGATGGACAGGGTAACTTTGGGTCCATCGACGGAGATGCGGCAGCGGCGATGCGATACACTGAAGCCCGTATGTTTCCAATGGGCTTTGATTTGCTCGAAGACATCAGCAAAAATACTGTTGATTTCACCACCAATTTTGATGACTCGCTCAAAGAACCCTCTGTTTTACCGGCAACCATTCCCAATTTACTGGTTAATGGCTCTTCCGGTATTGCTGTTGGTATGGCGACCAGCATTCCACCGCACAATCTGGGTGAAGTGATTGATGCGCTCTTTTACATGCTGGATAACTGGAAAAAGCTGGAAGATATTACGATTGGCGACTTGATGAACTTTATCAAGGGGCCAGATTTTCCAACTGGTGGGCTGGTTTTCCGGTACAAACAGAAAAAAGATCAGGAGATTGATGCGTTAACGAGTGCATATGCAACTGGACGTGGCCGTGTGACAGTGCAGGCAAAAGCGCATGTGGAGCAGATGGGGCGGAATAAATCGCGCATTGTGATTACCGAGCTGCCTTATCAAACCAACAAGACTAATTTGTTGGGGCGGATTGCTGATTTGCATCGGGATGGCAAGATTGAAGGGCTTACTGATCTGCGCGATGAGTCTGATCGAAATGGGATGCGGATCATCATCGAAACGACGCGCAATGTAGAGCCAGAAGATGTGCTGGCAAATTTGTTCCGTTTAACCCCAATGCAAAGCACTTTCAGTATTATGCTACTGGCATTGGTTGATGGGGAACCACGCGTCTTGACTCTGAAACAAGCACTGCGGGTTTATTTGGATCATCGTCTTGAAGTGATTCGACGCCGCAGCGAATATGATTTGGAAAAGGCAAAACATCGGGCGCATATTTTAGAAGGTTTGCTGAAAGCGCTGGATCATTTGGATCAGGTGATTGCGACGATTCGAAAATCACGCACAGTAGAAACAGCGCGCGCAAATTTGAAAAAGAAATTTAAATTTTCAGATATTCAGGCGCAGGCAATTTTGGATATGCAGCTGCGGCGTTTGGCTGCTTTGGAACGACGGAAGCTGCAAGATGAGCATAAGGGAGTGAAGGCGCTGATCCGACACCTGGAGAAGCTGTTGTCGCGGCCTGATTTGATGCGTGACACGATTAAGGAAGAGCTGCAAGCTGTTCGTGAACAGTATGCGGATACGCGACGCTCTCAAATTATTGAAAGAACTGATTCTACGACGTTAACAGCGTCGGATTTATTGCCCGATCAATCGGTTTGGGTACACATTGGTGAAAAAGGGACGTTGGCGCGGACATCTTCGCCAGAGATGATTAAGGTCCCGGTGAAGCCGACTGAGCAGCCGTTTGCGTTGTTGCAGGCGAATACGCAGGACATTTTGTATTTGTTTGCAGCGGATGGACGGGCAGTTAGTTTGCCTGTGTATCAGTTACCGCAATCCCAGGAGTTGGGTAAAGGGACGCATTGGGCTGAGTTGACGGGCTTTTCGCGGCGGGATCATTTGGCGGCGGCGGTGATACGGCCGTTATCCCGCAACGGCTACCTGTTTATGACCTCGCTGGCTGGTGTGGTGAAACGCGTGCGCATGGAAGATATGCCAGGAATCACTACTGATCCGTTTACGGTGATGAATATTGACAAAAATGATTCGCTGGGTTGGGCGCTGTTGACATCAGGTGAAGAAGAAGTGATGCTAGGCACAGCCGCTGGACAGTTGATTCGATTTAAAGAAGATGCAGTACGCCCGATGGGATTGGCTGCTGCTGGTGTGATGGGCATTAAGTTGGCGGGTGATGAAGATGGCGTGATTTCGATGGATTTGGCGCAGCCAGATACGTTTGTCTGGAGCATTACGAATAATGGAATGGCAAAGGCGACGCCAATTGATGAATACCCGACAAAAGGTCGATATGGTCAGGGTGTGGTGAATGTGCGTTTGCCAAAAGAAGCTGAGGAAGTTGCCGCTGTGGTGGTGGCGACAGGGCGCACGGAATTGCTGGTGAAAACGGCGATTGGTTCGACGCGCAAGGTGCGTGTTGATAAGTGTATGCTTGGCAGGCGGTCGATTAAGCCACGCAGCGTGGTGGCTGTTGGTGAGCGGAACCGGATTACGGGTGCGGTACAGATGACGGAGCGTCCTGAAGAGGATAATGAAGAGGAAACGGCCGTTCCGCAACAGCTCACCTTATTAACTGAGAATAAGTCGCGTAAGCGAAAAAAGAAGTAACACCTTTCTACTTACTATTTGTTTTGGTTGTGTATGGAGATTGAACATGAACTACAGGGATCAATGGGTTATCAATGAACAAGGCGAGAAGTTTTTATTTACGGTGGAGATGCAGCGCAGACTCGACCGTTTAGGGCTTCCGGTTGAACCAGCGTCGTTATCCCAACTGTAAGATGTGATTGACGATAGTCAGAATCGTGGTGATTCGCGCCATTATGATTCACGCCGGCGAGATGATCGGGGTCGGGACAATCGAGGACGGGACAATCGGGACCGAAATTATCGAGATCGAGATAATCGGGACCGAGATAATCGGGACCGAGACCGACGTGATGAGGGTGGCGGAACGGCCGTTTTTGTCGAAGACGCGCCAAAAGAAACGTTTGAAGAACCACCCACCATTCAAATTGACCCCCAAACTGGCAAGTATATTGGCCGGATGAAATGGTACAACATGAAAAAGGGGTATGGTTTCATTGTGCGCGGTGCTGGGGAAGAAATCTTTTTCCATAAATCCGGCACTGTTGGTGAGCCAACCGATTTGAAAGAAGGCCAGTGGATTTTATACGACGTTGAAGAAACCCACAAAGGGCCAGAAGCAACAGAGGTTGAGCCTTACACGAGTGATCCTGAGCTGCTTGGATAGGATCAGGCAGCGAGAAATATAGAAACGGAAAGAAATAGTATATTGGTATCTTGGTGTATTGAACTTACCTAATATGCCAATATACTATTATACAAAATCCAAACGAATTTTAAGAACACAGAGTATTTTCTAAATGGAAAATGAATATCTCTGTGTCTCCTGTGTTCATTGCGGTAAAAACCTCCTAAAATCTCTATAAAGCTGGGTATTTCCCAAAAGTATATAAACCTGGTAAGGAGATAATATGTCTGAAGGACGACATGGTGCTGTTACGTTAAAAGGTGCGCCGCAAACCGTATTGGGCGAGCCTCTAAATGTTGGTGATAAAGCGCCTGATTTTAAGCTGGTTGCAAATGATTTGAGTGAAGTTTCATTGGCTGATTCGGCGGGAAAGGTGCGTCTCATTTCAGTTGTGCCTGCTATTGAAACTGGTATTTGTGATGCACAAACGCGTCGTTTTAATGAAGAAGCGGCATCTATCGGTGACAAGGTTGTCATTTTAACGATCAGTGCAGATGAGACAGATGTGCAGCAGAAATGGTGTGCGGCCTCTGGTATACCGCAGGTGCAGATGTTATCAGATCATGCAGAATTGAGTTTTGGCGATGCATATGGTACGCATGTGAAAGAGATGCGTCGGGAACAACGGTCCATATTTGTGGTAGACGCTGCTGATACTGTTCGTTATGTCGAGTATGTGCCGGAAATTGCGCAACATCCAGATTATGAAGCGGCGTTAACGGCCGTTCGCAACCTCACTGCATAAAAAACCTCAACATTTA
>QQUD01000997.1 GCA_008501785.1 Chloroflexota bacterium | reverse complement strand
CGCGTTTCATACTGAGGAGCGTTTCCAGGACCACACTTTTTTCGTCAAGCCAGCCGTTGGCGGCGGCGGCTTTGATCATGGCGTATTCGCCGCTGACGTTGTAGGCGGCGAGGGGCAGTTCAGGGACGGTGTCGCTGAGCTGGCGGATAATGTCGAGGTAGGCGAGGGCGGGTTTGACCATGAGAAAGTCTGCGCCTTCGTCTACGTCGATAGCGGCTTCGCGCAGTGCTTCGCGGGTGTTTGCCGGGTCCATTTGGTGTGTTTTGCGGTCGCCGAATTTGGGTGCGCCGTCGGCGGCGTCGCGAAATGGACCGTAGTAGGCGGAGGCGTATTTGACGGCGTAGGACATGATCGGAATGTGGCTGAAGTCGTTAGCGTCGAGTCCGGCGCGAATGGCGGCGACCATGCCATCCATCATGCCGCTGGGGGCCACGATGTCTGCGCCAGCCTGGGCGTGAGAGATGGCGACTTGGGCCAGCACGTCTAGCGTCTCGTCGTTGAGGACGTATCCTTCAGGCAGCGCGGGATGGGCGTGCCCGTCGTTGAGGATGCCGCAGTGACCGTGGTCGGTGTATTCGCACAAACAGACGTCGGTGACGATGACCATATCTGGCAAAGCTTCTTTGATGGCGCGGATGGTTTGCTGCACGATGCCATCTTTTGCGAAGTTTTCTAGGCCAATTGGGTCTTTTTCGGCTGGTAATCCAAATAAAATGACGGCAGGAATGCCGAGGTCGACGGCCGTTTTTGCTTCAATCACGGCTTCGTCAACGGACAGCTGTGAAATACCGGGCATGGAGGCAATGGGGGTGCGTACTTGTTCACCGTGGGTGACGAACAGCGGGTAGATGAAGTCGTCGGGGGTAAGCTCTGTTTCGCGCACCATGCGGCGCAGGCCTGGGGTGTGGCGCAGGCGGCGGGGGCGAGGGGAGTGGTGTAGTGGTGTAGTGGTGTAGTGGTTAGTCTCTCGTTTCATAGCCTCTAGTCTCCAGGATTCCTCTTTTCGTAGGGTAAAACGCTGTTTTGCCCGGTCAAGACAGCGTCTTGACCTACGGTGGGGAAGTGGGTTTTTAGTTCTTGGACCATACTGTCGATGGTGTATTGGGTGGGCATGAGGGTGACGGTGAGGCCAAGGTCTCGGGCGGCAGTGGCGGTGATGGGGCCGATGCAGGTGATAACGGTCGTTTGCAACAAAGACCTGACAGGTTTCTGAAACCTGTCAGGTCTGGAGTCAATAATCTTCAAAAAATTGCGTACGCTGGACGGGCTGGTGAAAGTGATGGCTTTGAACCCTTGGGCGAGTTGTGCGAGGGCGGTTGGGGTGGGAACGGCCGTTATCGTATCATACAGCGCCACTTCCGTAACTTCTGCCCCAGCTTCCCGCAACAATTTCACAATTTCGGGGCGACCTCGTTTTGCACGGGGCAGCAGCACGTTTTGATTCGTCAAATTGCCTAATCCGGCAACCAGTTCTTCACCTACAAATTTATCAGGAATAAAATTTACGGTGATGCCAAGCACATTTAATTTTTGGGCAGTTGCTGATCCGGTAGCGGCGATTTTTGGGAAATTGTTGATTGTTGATTGTTGATTGTTGATTGTTGATTGTTTGAAGAAGAAATCTACTGCATTGCCACTCGTAAAAACAAGCCAATCAAATGTATGAATTTTTTGCAATGCAGCTTCAAGCAGCGCGGTTGGCAGCGGCTCAAGCTGAATTGCCGGAAACGCAATCGGCGTAAATCCGGCAGCGGCCAATTTTTGACAAAAAACGGGCGCTTGATCAGCCGTGCGTGTCACCACAACGCGCGGTTTAGACATTGGCTAAAATCTCCCGTGCGCCTTTTTCGATGGCTTCGTTGGCTAATCCTTTGCCCAGCATCCAGCCGTCTGCACAGCAGCGGGATACCAGGATTTCTTTGGTGCCATCGACAGATGAGACGAGTCCGGTGAGATGCAGCTTGTTGTCTTTCCAGGTGGCGTGGGCAGCAACGGGAGTGGCGCAGCCGCCGCCTAAATGGTGGAGGAAGCTGCGTTCGGCGGTAACGGCCGTTGCCACTTCAGGCTGGTGAATTGCCGATAATATACGAATTGTTTCTTTGTCATTGGCGCGGCATTGCACGCCTAGGGCACCTTGTCCAGGAGCGGGTAGCATCACATCAAGTGGCAGCCATTGCGACACATTTTCGTCTAAACCGAGGCGAGTGATGCCAGCGGCGGCCAAAATGGTGGCGGTGTATTGCCCTTCCATCACTTTGCGGATGCGGGTTTCGACGTTGCCACGAATCGATTGAATGTTCAGGTCGGGTCGTGATTGGCGTAGTTGGGCTTGACGGCGCAGACTGCTGGTGCCGACGATTGCCCCAACGGGCAAGTTGCCCAGCTTTTCGCCCTTAGCGCTGATCAGCACGTCGCGCACGTCAGCACGACCAATGATTGCGCCTAAGATGACCCCTTCAGCATTTTCAACGGGTAAATCTTTGAGCGAATGGACGGCGAAGTCAATACGGCCGTTTCTCAGCGCATCTTCCAATTCCAGCGTAAACAACCCCTTGCCCCCAATTTGCGGCAGCGGCTTGTTCAGCGTTTTGTCACCTTTCGTAACGAATGGTTCGACACGGAGTTCAATTCCAGGCCACGCATTTTCCAGCAATGAAATAATATGTTTGGTCTGCCACATCGCCAGATTTGACGTGCGGGAGCCGATGGTGAGGGAAATGTTAGTTGACATAATTTTTTTATTGGTTTATTTGGAAATCACTAATATACAAATAGACCAATAAACCTTCTTCCTATTCCACCAACCCAAACAAATCACTGATGGCGGCGGCGTAGGATGCAGCATCATCATCAGAGGCTTTGGCTTTGAGGCGACGGGTGGGTTCGTGTAGCAATTTGTTGACGAGTGAGCGTGATAGATGGTTAATGTGTTTTAGGGTTTGTGGGTCGAGTTCGCCAAGATGGCGCAGCGTGCGGTCCAGCTCTTGTTGGCGAATGTCTTCTGCACGTTCGCGCAGGGTGACGATGACGGGTTTGACGCTCAACTGTCGCAGTTGGGCGGATAGTGCCGTAACTTCTGTCGAAATGATTTTTTCGACTTTGGGTACTTCTTGTTGGCGAGCAGCGAGTGCTTCGTCGAGATTGCCTTTGAGCTGATCGGCGTCGAACAGATGTACGCCGGGGATGTGCTGGATGGCTGGGTCGATGTCACGTGGGACGGCAATGTCGAGCAGGACGAGGGGGCGGGGACCCCGTTTTTCCATTGCAGCCGCCACCATGTCAGTCGTAATCACGGTATGTGCTGCGCCGGTTGCGCTGACGACGACATCTGCTTGTGCTATTGCTGTGGCTAAGTCATCCATATTGGCAATGGTTGCGTTGATGTGGTCCGCTAAAAATTCAGCACGGGCGCGGGTACGATTGGCGAGGGCAATGTTTGTAGCTTTCCGATTGTGCAGATGTTTGATAGCTAGCTTTCCCATTTCGCCGAGACCCACAATCAGATGTTGCTTATCGCGTAAGTCGCCTAAAATGCGTTGAGCCTGGGCAATTGCCATGCTGCTCGTGCTCATCGGGTTATGGCTAATGCCTGTTTCGCTGCGGGCACGTTTGCCAACGCGAATAGCAGTGCGGAACAGTTCGTCAAGTACAGGGCCGATTATTTTAGCTGCGGTGGCCTTTGAATACGCGCGGCTGACCTGGCCTTGAATTTGTGGTTCACCCAGTACGAGTGAATTGAGTCCGGCCGTAACGCCGAATAGGTGTGTAGCGGCATCTGCCCCGGTGTGTTGGTAGATGTTTGGGGTGTAAACGGCCGTATCCACTCCTGTTATCTCAGCCAACAACGCCGCCATCACTTGATTGACATGGGGTTCATCGTCGAGCGCGGCATACAGTTCGACGCGATTACAAGTAGACACCAAAACCATTTCACGCACATTGTCGAAACGACAATCAAGAGCTAAATGTGTGGTGGGAATATCGGCTACCGAACAGCTAAACTGCTCCCGAATTTGTATCGGCGCGGTGCGGTAGCTAAGTCCAATTAGGGCGATTTTAGTTTGTGTCATAAAGTGCTCCCTCGGTAAGAGTTACACAGAGTTGCACAGAGGAAGAAAGGAGATTTTTCTCTTCTTCTCTCTGTGTATCTCTGTGACTTCTCAGTGTAACTCTGTGTTCCATCCCTCTCTCCTCTCTCCTAAACTGCTTGTGAAAAGACGCGTGTTTCTGGTTTGTTTTTGCGTAGGCGTATGTCTAAGGCCATAGCGGCATTGCGTAGAAACGGCCGTCCTGTTTCCGTCAGCCGCATCGTGCCATTGTCAACTGTGACCAGCCCATCACTAATCAGTTCTGCCAAATAATTGCGCACATCTTCAACTTGTGTGTCGCCATCTAGTTTGACCACTTCTTGCGTCATGAACTGTAAGATTTGTTCCCGGTAATGTTGGTCTTTTTCAGTGAGCAAATGGCCGCGCAAGGTTGGGATTTCGCCGGACAACACTTTGTCTTTGTAGCCGTTGAGCGTTTTTTCGTTTTGGTGGAAGCAGGTGGGGGCTTCCGAAATCGAGCTAACGCCCAATCCGAGCATGACATCGGTCCGCATGTCGGAGTAACCCATGAAGTTGCGGTGCAGTTGGCCTTTTTCGTACGCTTTGAACATCGAATCATTGGGCAGAGCAAAATGGTCTAGCCCCAGTTCTTTGTAACCTGCGGCGAGGAATGTTTTGCGGGCGACTTCGTACAGAGCGCGTTTGTCGCCGCCTTTGGGCAAATCGTCTTCGGTGAAGAGGCGATGTGCTTTTTTAATCCAGGGAACAAAGGCGAAGCTGTAGAGGGCAATGCGTTCGGGGCGCAGCTTCATAGTTAAATCGGCCGTTTCTTGAAATGATTCAATCGTTTGATCCGGCAGACCAAAAATCAAATCGTAATTGACCGACTCGAAGCCCAACTCACGGGACAAAATGGTGAGATCGCGGGTCATTTCGAATGGCTGAATGCGGTTGATCAGGTGCTGCACATGTGGATTGAAGTCCTGCACCCCCATGCTGATGCGTTGGAAACCAAGCTCACGTAGGGCGATTAGATGGTCGCGGTTGGTTACACGTGGTCCAACTTCAATCGATCCTTCAAATTGGTTGGGGTCGATATTCACCATCTCCATGATGGGTTGCATCAACTGGCGCAGGCTGTCGGCGGAAAAGAAGGTGGGTGTGCCACCGCCAAGGTGGATTTGGCGGATGGGGGCCGTTTTTAGCTGCGGAACTTGCTCCAGGTACAGTTCCCACTCGCGGTGAATTGCTTCGGTGTAGGTCAGTTCGTTGCCGTGATTGTGGGTGATGAAGGTGTTGCAGCCACAAAAGGTACACAGCGCTTCGCAAAATGGAATGTGAATGTACATCGACCAGGGTGTGTTTGGGTTTTGGGTAAATACTTTGTTCAGTTCCGCAATCCACTGGTCAGGTGTGGGGCTATCGGACCAATAAGGAACGGTCGGATAGCTGGTGTAGCGGGGGGCGGGTATGTCGTATTTGGCGAGTAAGTCGGTTTGATTCATGATTTCTCCAGAGCATTTCAGCATTTCAGCTTGTCAGCTTTCTGGCTGACTGGCTGACTAGCTGACAAGCTTTCTCCATGTAGTGTTTCCCAGCCTTGTAAGTTCGTGTTGACGAGGTTGACCATGAGGTTGATTTGGTCATCGCTGTCGTTGAGGCAGGGGATGTATTGGTATTGTTTGCCGCCGGATTCGAGGTAGATGTGTTTGTTTTCGACGGCCATTTCTTCGAGTGTTTCTAGACAGTCTACGGCGAAACCGGGGCAGAGGGTGTCGACGCTTTCCATGCCGTCTTCGGCCCAGCTTTCGAGTGTTTTGTCGGTGTAGGGTTGCAGCCACTCTTCGGGGCCAAAGCGGGATTGGAAGCAGACTTGGTATTCGTCTTCGCTGAGGCCGAGATCTTCGGAAACGAGGCGGGCGGTTTTTTGGCAGAAGCAGGAGTAGGGGTCGCCTTTTTCGAAATAGTTTTTGGGGATGCCGTGGAAGGAGTAGAGTAGTTTTTGAGAACGGCCGTTACT
>QQUD01001053.1 GCA_008501785.1 Chloroflexota bacterium | reverse complement strand
GGCACAAACTTGCTTTACAAAAAGATTATGGGGACAGTTGCCATAAAAACGGGTGCCAATTTAAACACAAACTTTTTGGAGGAAGAGAGTGTATCCGAAAAGATTCATATCATCCCGCCGCGTCGGGTGCGGTATTTGGCGGAGATTTCGGAAACGATTCGTGGGTATGGCGAATGGGTAGATGGTCAGGCCGGTATCGCGGATCAGCTGTTTGGCATTCGCCAATCGATTGGCGCGTTAGAAAACAGCGATTTAGATGACAAAGATCGCCTCATCAAAGAATTGGAATCGCTGTACGAGCAGGTTAGCCTACATTTTGACCGAAACAATCAAAAGATTTTGGACGAGTGGGGTGACAAAGTTTCTCGTTATCGTGCGGATGAGTTTGTGTACAAGGTGCGGAATCGGGAGATTCGAGTGCCGACGCATACCGAGTCATTATCGCATAGTCAAATCCCGCGTGTGGTGCTGCCGCGTTATACGGGATGGGGTGACATTTTGCGTTGGAATTTGCAGGAAAATGTGCCGGGTGAGTTTCCGTTTGCGGCGGGGGTGTTCCCGTTTAAGCGCAAAGGCGAAGACCCAACGCGCATGTTTGCCGGTGAGGGCGGTCCTGAACGCACCAACAAGCGGTTCCACTACGTTTCGTTGGGGATGCCTGCGAAGCGGTTGTCTACGGCGTTGGATTCGGTAACTTTGTATGGCGAAGACCCGGCGACGCGGCCTGATATTTATGGCAAAATTGGCAATTCAGGCGTGTCGATTGCCAGTTTGGATGATGCGAAGAAGCTGTACAGTGGATTTGATTTGTGTGATGCGGCGGCGTCTGTGTCGATGACGATTAATGGTCCGGCAGCGACGATGTTGGGCTTTTTCTTGAATGCGGCGATTGACCAGCAATGTGAGAAGTACATCCGTGAGCATGGGTTGGAAGCTAATGCTGAGGCGAAACTGCGGGAATTGTATGAGGATCGGAGACTGGCTAGACCACATTACAATGCAACCCTCCCCGAAGGCAACGATGGACTCGGCCTGATGCTGCTGGGTATCACCGGCGACCAAGTGCTGTCACCCGATATTTATGCCCAAATCAAAGCCGATACGCTCTCCAAAGTGCGCGGCACGGTTCAGGCCGACATATTAAAGGAAGACCAGGCGCAAAATACGTGCATCTTCTCGACTGAGTACAGCTTGCGCTTGCAGGGGGATGTGCAGCAGTATTTTATTGACAATAATGTGCGCAATTTCTATTCAGTGTCGATTTCGGGGTATCACATTGCCGAAGCGGGTGCGAATCCGATCAGCCAGTTGGCATTTACGCTGGCGAATGGGTTTACGTTTGTCGAATATTATCTGGCGCGAGGGATGGACATCAATGAGTTTGCCCCGAATTTATCCTTCTTTTTCTCGAATGGCGTGGACCCGGAGTATGCGGTGATTGGACGGGTGGCGCGGCGCATTTGGGCAAAGGCGATGAAGTTGAAGTACAAGGCGAATGAGCGAGCGCAAAAGTTGAAATACCACATTCAAACCAGCGGGCGTTCGCTGCACGCGCAGGAGATTGGGTTCAATGATATTCGCACAACGCTGCAAGCACTGTACGCGATTTACGACAACTGCAATTCGCTGCACACGAATGCTTATGACGAAGCCATCACCACGCCCACTGAGGAATCGGTGCGGCGGGCGATGGCAATTCAGATGATTATCAATCATGAATTGGGGCTATCGAAAAACGAAAATCCGCTGCAAGGGGCGTTTATTATTGATGAGTTGACCGATCTTGTGGAAGAGGCGGTGCTGATGGAGTTTGATCGCATCACGGAGCGCGGCGGCGTGCTCGGCGCGATGGAAACGATGTATCAGCGCAGCAAAATTCAGGAGGAGTCGCTTTACTACGAAAGCTTGAAACACAGCGGCAAGCTGCCGATTATTGGCGTGAACACGTTTTTGTCTGATGAAGGCTCACCGACGATTATTCCGCAAGAGGTGATTCGCTCGACGACGGAGGAGAAGTCGTTTCAGATTGCGCAGGTGCAGGCGTTGCAGGGGCGGCATCTTGAGAAGTCGGTGGAGGTTTTGAGGGGGGTGCGGGAAACGGCCGTTACCACCCAAAACCTCTTCACCGCACTCATGGAAGCCACAAAATATTGCTCACTCGGTCAAATTACGCAGGCGATGTATGAGGTGGGGGGGCAGTATCGGCGGAATATGTGATTTGAACTAGAGGTGTTGAACTAGGCGTATCCTACGAATAAGCTAAAATGGAAACGTATTGTTTCTTGTTTGTGGGATAAAAGGGGTAAAGAAGTGTCAACACCTCAAAAAACAACTTGGGAAATTGAGCCGCATACTCTGGCAAAACATGAAATTTTGCGCCGATATTTGGGTGCATGGTTTCCAATTCTCGGAACAGCTTTTCAGAACATCGTTTATATTGACGGTTTTTGTGGTCCTGGACGATATGATGGTGGTGAAGTTGGGTCACCCATTATCGCATTGAGGGAAGCAAAGAAACACAGAAATCGCTTACAGAAAAATCGATTGATCTTCCATTTTGTAGACGAGAGACCCGATAGAATATCGCAGTTAAATGACGAGTTAGAGCAAATCGAAGTACCTGATAATTTTGAAATCAGACCAGTTGCCAGAGCATTTGAACATGAATTTCGCGACTTATTAAATAATTTTGATAAAGATGAATTTCAAAAAGCGCCTATATTTGCTTTTATTGATCCTTTTGGCTTCAAAGGAGTCCCATTTGACTTGGTACAAAAGCTACTGAAGAAACCAAGAACTGAAGTTTTTATCAACATTATGGCGGATTCGATCAATCGTTTCCTCGAACACCCTGATAAAGTAACACGACAACATATCAGTGACCTATTTGGTACAACTGATGTGTTCAAAATTGCTCAGGATAGCGGAAGCAGGGTAGAAGATTTGCGGTTACTCTATCAGGAACAACTCAAAAAACATGCTCAATTTGTGCGTTATTTTGAAATGCGCAACTCGAAAAACAGACCAATTTACTACCTCTTCTTTGCTACAAATAATTCATTGGGTCATCTAAGGATGAAACAAGCTTTCTGGAAAGTGGATTCGGCAAGTGGAGTGAGATTTTCGGATGCGACAAATCCAAATCAATTAGTCTTGTTTGAGCTTGATGAGTCAGAAACTCTGGCAAAAGAGCTGCAAAATAAATTTATGAATCAGAAAGTACAAGTCAAACAAGTTAGGGATTTTGTGATAAACAAAACATCATTTTTACCTAAACATGTAACGAAAGCGTTGAGGTTGCTTGAGAAAGAAAAGGAAATCTATGTACAAACTCTGAAATCTGATGGAAATAAACGCAGAAAAAACTCTTTTCCAGATGAAGTAATCATCACTTTTCTTTCTCGAGTTCCCAAACAACGGTCACTGTTTTAGAACCCCTGTGCTACAATGTGCATGAAGATCACCAAATCTTATTTTCAAGGTGAAATAATATGGCTACATCAAAAATTGAATGGACAGAATCAACTTGGAATCCTGTTACAGGGTGTACGAAAGTAAGTCCCGGTTGTAAAAATTGTTATGCGGAGCGGATGGCAAAGCGTTTGAAAGCGATGGGGCAAGCCAATTATGTAAATGGATTTGAACTTACTTTGCAAGAACATATGTTGGAACGGCCGTTAACCTGGAAGAAACCTCAACAAATCTTTGTCAATTCAATGAGTGACTTATTTCATCAGAATGTACCACTTGATTACATTCAACGTGTATTTGATGTCATGCGTCGAGCTTCTTGGCATACGTTTCAGGTCTTGACAAAACGTTCCGAACGATTGCTGCAATTGAATGATGAACTTAATTGGCCTGATAACGTGTGGATGGGCGTTAGTGTAGAAAATTCTGCATATACTCATCGTATTGATCACTTAAGAGCAACCGGAGCAAAAATTAAGTTTTTGTCTTTAGAACCATTGCTGGGACCTTTAAATGACTTGAACCTAGTAAATATTGATTGGGTCATTACTGGTGGAGAATCAGGTCCCGGCTCTCGTCCAATAAAAGAACAATGGGTAATTGATATTCGGGAGCAATGCATTACAGCAGATGTCCCCTTCTTTTTTAAGCAATGGGGCGGTGTTCAGAAGAAAAAAAACGGCCGTTTGCTGCAAAATCGTTATTGGGATCAGTTACCAAGTAATAAATACTCACAATCTGCGATTGCACAATATTGAGGGTTCAATACCCAGTTATGAATATGCAAAACTTAAACAGCGGCTCAATGAAGATAAATTAGCTGCCATATCGAACTGGTAGCATAACGAATGCAATTCTGAAAGAAATTTGGGGTGTGCGGGACGGATGCTAAATTACAAGCGATTGTGTCGAGGACAAAGTTGTTGAAGATTGGGTGTTGGGAGAAACGGCCGTTTTGCACTATGCTACCGGTAATCTGTAACTTCATTCATAAATAGACAAGTAAATTATGAACACCTTTTTCCCATACTTGTTTCCATTGATCATTTCTGACCTGATTATTTTGTGGCTGGTTGTTTATGGTTGGCGGCGGCGGTCGCAACCTGTAGCACGATTGTTTTCTTTTGTGATGATCTGCCTGCTCATCTGGATCATGTTGGCGCTCTTTGAGTACGTTGCTCCCTCTCTCAGCGGCAAATTATTTTTGGCAGATATTTCTTTTATCGGCATTGCGTATCTGCCAGTTTTTTGGCTGTTGTTGGTCATTGAATACACAGAGCATCAACACCAATGGGCGCGTGTCAAGCCCTGGTTCTTTGTGATTCCCACACTCACAAATTTGATGATTTGGACAAATCCCTGGCATCATTGGTGGCGGGGTGTTTCCACATTGGATGGTGCTTCGGGGCCTATCTCGCTCGTTTCTTATGATTACCAGTTTTGGTTTTATACGATCCATGCCCCACACGGGTATGTGTTGTTTGCTTTGAGTTTGGGGTTATTGATTAAACGACTGGTGACGACGCAGCGCCTCTATCGATGGCAAATTAGTCTGCTGATCACCAGCACCTTGCTGCCCATCTTTTCAGATACACTCTATGTTTTAGATGTTTTGCCACTGTCTAATTTTAATCCAACAACCATTGTGTTTAGCTTATCCGGGATATTGTTGATGGTGGCGCTGTTTCAGTTTCGCTTTTTAGATTTGACGCCGATTGCCCGGAACACGCTGATTGACAATATGGATGACGCGATGATTGTGTTAGATACACAGAATCGGATTGTCGATTTAAATCACAAAATGCAGGCGTTGTTGGGTGTACAAAACAAAGACGCGATTGGTCAGGGGAGTGACCTGATTTTGGCTAAATTTGGTGATCAGCCAGCGATGTTGGGGGCGGAAACGGCCGTTTCCCAAGAAATCGCGTTTGAACAAAACGAGAGCACTGTTTACTACGATTTAAGCGTTTCACATGTACGAAACTCAGGCGATAATATCAAAGGCCGACTGATTGTGCTGCGAGATATTACGGCACGTGTTCATCTAGAAAATGAGATGCGGCTGCAAAATGAAGAGCTAAAAGCTTTTTCGCAAATGGTTGCACACGATTTAAAAAGCCCGCTTGGGGTTGTTGTCGGGATGAGTGAACTCTTATCTTCTGTAACCGCCATTGCCGATGATCCAACTATCCATAACTATGCGGAAATCATTCACCAAATGGCGCAAAAGATGGATAACATTATTGAATCATTATTGTTTCTGGCACATGTACGGCAGCAATCAATTGAGATGCAGTCGCTGGATATGAACTTGATTATCACCGAAGCGAAACAACGCTTGTATTACGATATTGAAGATGCGATGGCTACGGTTGAGACCCCCGATTACTGGCCGATTCCGGTAGGGTATGCGCCGTGGATTGAAGAGATTTGGGTAAATTATTTGAGCAATGGCCTTAAATATGGTGGGCAACCCCCTCATTTAACGCTGGGATACAAAGTTCAAGAAAATGGGTTGATTCGCTTTTGGGTTCAAGATAACGGCCCAGGTATTCGTGTTAAAGATCAGTTGCGCATTTTCACACCATTCACACGCCTGGATACGGAGCGGGCTGACGGG
>QQUD01000722.1 GCA_008501785.1 Chloroflexota bacterium | reverse complement strand
TGTTCCAGGAGGTCATCGACTCGATTTGGTCGATGCTGCGGATGCGGACGGTGACGGAGCCGTGTTTTTTGCGGAGGCGCTGCAGAAAACGGCCGTCTTCATACGCCACCGAAATCGCTGGGATATGCCCTGCACATTCATTGCCAATGCCGCCCGTTGCTGGACCATAACCAGGATAGTGATTCACAAAGATAAAGCCAGATGCACCTGCGAGGATAGAACGGCCGTATTTCTCTTTGCGATGCACCCACCGTTTGGAGTCGCCCGGATTCACCTCACTAGTCGTGAGCACAATCTTGCCTGCAATCTCGTCAGCCCGCTTGTCGAAATCTTCGGGTTTGCCTTCATCTAAATCAACCAGCGTTGCGGTTAGGTCCGCTGGTGGTGAAAGCGGCAGCGTGATGCAGGGAATTGTTTTTTGAATGGGGCTAATAATTTCAAATGAAGCCTCACCGCGCCGCCAGCCTTCGTATGGAATTGGCTCCAAATGAACATTGCTCAGTCCATAAGATTCTAACTGAGTTTTGATAAACTTAGCTGCCTGCCGTTCACCTACGGTACCTCCGAAACGTGAGCCAAACTCATCACACAAAATCGTCAAATTGTCCATAATTTCGCTGGTCGTGTACACATCCCCAACGATTTTTTGGTCAATTTCTAAATAAGGGTTATTTTCTGACATGTGACTTCCTTTTTTGTATATGTACTCAATAAAAATATTGTCAAATCAGACGTGCCCCCAATTGTCCTTTAGAAGTCTACCTATGAATGTTAGCTACCTGAACACAAAAAAGAGTTTTCTCGGAAACCCTCGAAATGATGGGTGCATGTTAATGGCGGGAGTTTAGCACGTTTGGATATGGATTGGGTAAGGAAAGATGGTCGATTGATAATTTTAGATTGAAGAATTATTGGTCCCACGGACATAAGAAATCACAGACAGGTGGAAATAAAGGACAGTAATTCGATACTTTTTTGACTTCACCATTCATTATTTACAATTCAAAATTCATTATTTATTATTCTCCTCGTCCCTCCCTCGAAATACGCTATACTCATGCCAACTTTATGCAACGTTCGATAGTATTGTTTTTATGTGTGATTGTGGTTTTTACTGCGCAGTGTGCTGAGTCTACGGTTGAGCCAACACCTGTTGTCACAATTCTGCCAACCGAAACGCCGGTGATTGGGGTGTCTTTGGAAACGGTTGTGCCACCAACGGCCGTTTTCATCCAAACCACCGCCACACCGTTGCCCACACCCACCATCACGCCGTCCCCCACCCCAATTGTGTATCTGGTGCAGGAAGGGGAGACACTGCTGGAAATTGCATTGCTGAATGGCACGACGGTGGAAGCGATAACGGCCGTTAATCCTGGCATGAACCCCGACTTTTTATCGATTGGGCAGGCTGTTGTGCTGCCGCCGCCATCGGTGATTGTGACGCAGATTGAAAGAGGAACGGCCGTTCCCGTGCAGGTGATGGTGGGCCAAGTGCAAACCTATCAGACAGCAGTTGGCAGTTTATGGATAATGGGTGAAGTGATTAATGATGGCTCTTTGCCTGTTGAGCTAGTGCAGGTGAAAATTGACCTCAGCGATGTTGATGGTGAGTTGGTTCGTTCGTTTGAAGTGTGGACGGCCGTTTCCTTAATTCAGCCTGGAGCAAAAGCGCCCTTTGGTGTGTTGGTTCCCGAAGTGCCTGCTAACTTAAACCAGCCGGTTGTCTCGATTGTCAGCGGCAATTCAGTGGTGGATTTGGGATCACGGTCTATGGATGTGGTGGTGGTGGAAACGGCCGTTTCTACCCAGTCCGAACGTGTCCAACTTACTGGCTCTATGCAAAATAGTGGTGATCAGCCCGTTAACCAAATGATTTTGACAACCACTTTTTACAATGATCAAGGAAATATTACTGGCTTTCAGCAGCAGGTGTTGTCACAGATGTTACAGATGGGAGAAACGGCCGTGTTTACACTCAACGCAGCCCCTCCCGGCAATATGACGAGTCACGCAGTAATCAACGTCGAAGCTGCTGTCGTCGTGGAGAATTAATAATTAAGGTAGCAACTTGAGTAAGTAAAATTGTTTCTGAATAAATCAGGATAAATTTAGTAAAAAATATGCAGTTGATCTTGGGTTATAGATGGCAAATAAACTAGAAGTAAAGATTGGTTCTCCTTGCCCCTTGCCCCTTGCAACTTGCCCCAAAAAGCAAAGATACTATGTTTCGTTACAAACTAATTCGTCTCGCAATGCACACTGTGCGTATGATCTTTCGCCTGAAAATTGAAGCTACAGGAAGTGAAAACATTCCCGAAAAAGGACCGTATATTGTCGTTCTCAACCATACGAGCGTCGCTGATACGCCTGTGCTTCTCGTCACATTTCCTATCATAAAATGGCGCTTTTTTGCCGTTGAGAAGTGGCGAAAGCATCCTATTTATGGACCGATTATGGCATGGCTTGGTGCGATTTATGTCAAGCGTGGTGAGGTAGATCGTAAGCAGCTTCGTGAAGCGCTGGAAGCGCTGAAAGAGGAAAAAGCGTTTGGATTAGCGCCAGAAGGTGTGCGTAGTTTTACTGGTCAAATGATTGCCGCCAAAGATGGAGCAGCCTACCTTGCAAGCCGCTCTAACATGCCGATTTTGCCAGTTGGATTGGTAAACAATGACCGTATCTTCCCGAATCTCAAACAGTTCAAGTCTACAAAAGTTGAAGTACGCATTGGTGAACCATTTTGTTTACCAGACTTGGGTAGACGGGCCAAAGGTGCCGATTTGGCCGCTTACACACATCTCATCATGGTAAAAATTGCGGCGCAATTACCAGACAGGTATTATGGATATTATAAAGACAGCCCCGCGTTGGCTGCCTTGTTGCGTGGTGAAGACCCATGGCCTTATTGTTACGAAGCGGTCGCCGCCACTCCTAATGATGGATAACCTGTTCGAGGTGCGACGCACTTTCCGAAGTGCGTCGCACCTGAAAACCATAATGGATGAAAAAGAGAAAGCTCAACTAAAATCCAAATTGGCGCAAATTCAACAAGAGATCGAAGCAATCAAAGAGCGCTTATCTGATTTACTACCCCCTGAGGGGCTAGAAAATATGCTGCAACCATTGCAGCAGCAAGCAGCACACATCCAAAACCAGCTTGAAGGCAGCGGCGTGCTCGTTTCCGGCGATCACAATGTGGTGCTCGGCGACAGCGCTACCTACATCACCAACAGTACAATCCTCCAAATCTCAGAACAATTCTGGAAACAGTTCCCCCGATCCCCAACCCCCGATCCCCAACCCCCACTTCCTGATCTTCACAAAGTCACTACCCATTACTTAACCTACCTCATCAACCGCTACCGGTTTCTCGATTTTCGTGGATTAGGCATTGCGGATAGGGTACCGCTGCGATTGCCTTTGCTGGAAATGTATGTGCCGCTGTCGGCACGGCCGTTTTTACCCAAAGGTGAAACCTGGGATCGTGACCCTGCTGTTGCAGATGACGACGTAACATCTGCTCAACTGCATGAACCATTGCCAGTGCTTGACCTGCTGCAATCACAAGAGGGACTAATTTTGTTGGGTGATCCTGGGTCGGGTAAAACAACATTTCTCAAATATTTAGCCTTACTGCTGGCAACCGGGCAAGGTACCGCTGTCGGTATGGAAAACCGACTGCCGCTGGTATTGCCGCTGTCAGCTTATGCCAACGCGCTGGCCGAATCAGACATCTCATTACAAGATTTCATTGAGATTTATTACCGTAATTTAGGCATTGATTTGCCACTCGATGAGATGCTGCGAGAAGCGTTGGCGCAAGGTGGCGTTTTGCTGCTGCTTGATGGGTTAGATGAAGTGAAGTCATTGGGGCAGCGGCATTTGCTGGTGGATCGGGTGATGACCTTTTTTGCATTCCAGCGATCACGTGGCAATAAAATGGTGCTCACCAGTCGCCTGGTTGGGTATCGAGATGTGCGTCCCGTGTTGGATGGGATTGCAGAAGGCACACTGGTTGATTTTGATGAGGCTGCGATTCGTTCATTTGTCACGCGTTGGACGTTGGCGGTGGAAAAAGCGGCGCAGGGTGTGACTGGTCAGGCAACGCTTGATGCAGAGCGTGAAAAAGAGGAGTTGTTAACGGCCGTTTTCCAAACCCCCGGCATCCGACAATTGGCAACCAACCCTTTGCTGCTCACCATCCTGGCGTTGATGAAACGGCAAAACGTTGGTTTGCCCCAGCGACGTGTCGAATTGTACGATCAATATATCAAAACCTTGATTAAGCATTGGAATTTGGCGCGGGGGCTAGATCGGCCCCCGCAGCGCGATCTGGATGTGGTGGAAACGACGCGGGTGCTGGCTCCACTAGCGCTGTGGATGCAAGAGACGAATCCCAGCCTCGGGTTGGTGAAAGAGACGGCGATGCAGCAGCAGCTTGTGGCTATTTTTACGCAGCGAGAGAGCGAAGACCCGCAGCATGATGCACAACAGTTTTTACAAGATGCACGAGATTATGCAGGTTTGTTGTTGGATCAAGGGGCGGGCATGTATGGCTTTTTGCATCGCACGTTTCAGGAATATTTTACAGCGGTAGCGATTGTGCAGAAGGGTCAGCGCACGATTGAGCCAATGATTGCGGCGCTTGTTGCTAATTTGGGAGATGAAGCGTGGTATGAAATTTTGCGGCTGTCGCTGGCGGTGTTGGGCATTGTGCAGGGGCGGGATGAGGCTGCCAGTGATGTGATTGAGCAGCTTTTGACAGATGAGGCTGTGGAATCGGGAACGGCCGTTTTGCTAGCAGGTGATGCGCTGGTGGATTTATGGCCCGGTGGCGTGTTGGCGGCCTGTCGTAAACACGTGCTGGCTGCGCTGAATCAGACGATGGTGAATGATAAGCAGGTGGCACCGGTGCAACGCGTGGGTGCTGGCGTGATATTGGCGCGGATGGGCGTGTTGGATGATGCGGTAACGACCGTAAACGCGATGCCGTTTTGCTTTGTGCCCGGTGGCCCGTTTTGGCTGGGTGAAGGCAGCTACGAGCAGCAGTGCGATTTACTGTCAGCAGGCTACTGGATAGGCAAATTCCCCATTACAAATGCTCAGTTTGCTGAATTTGTGGCAGATGGTGGGTATACGCAGGCTGAATTGTGGACTGAGGCGGCGACTGTGGAGCGGTGGGAAAACGGCCGTATTCAAGATTGGTCGAGCCGGGGTTGGCGCACAGCGCCGCACGATTATGGCGATCCATTTAACTTGGCAAATCATCCGGTGGTGGGGATTACGTGGTATGAAGCGCTGGCGTGTACGCGCTGGCTGACGCGGCGATGGCAAGAACAAGGGTGGCTGACGACGGGTTTCCACGTTGCTTTACCGTCCGAAATTGAGTGGGAGAAGGCGGCGCGCGGTGGTTTAACTATCCCTGATAAACCGCTGGTGAAAGCGATAACTGAGTTGTCTGGGAATGTGTTGCCTGATGTTGGATTGCGAGCGAATGTGGAGGAGAAACGGCCGTACCCTTGGGGCAGTGATTTACCCGAAAACCGCGCCAATTTCATTGATGTTGAATTGTCAACCAGTAGTTCTGTGGGTTGTTTCCCGAACGGCCGCACCCCTTATGGATGCGAAGAGGTAAGCGGGAATGTCTGGGAGTGGACGCGTAGTCATTTCCAAACTTATCCATACATGCTCGCAGACGGCCGCGAAAACAGCAACGTCAAACTCTTCCACCAAATGACGCTGCGCGGCGGTGCATTTTGGACAGATGCGGAACGCATTCGCTGTGTAACGCGTATTCGTCGGGCTCCGAATGACAGAAATGATAACTATGGGTTTAGAGTTGTGATAAAAAAGAAGGGAGAGTAAAGAGGGCGATAATTGTCAATTGCTAATTGTCAATTGTCAATAAATTGGTCTCGTTTTCCGTTTTTTGTTTTTTGTTTTCTTCTCGATTGCGGCTGGCTGTTGTTTGACCAACTTTGGGCCGTTCCTCCGCATCATCGAGGATGACGGAGACTGCCTAAAGTGGTAAAACATTGCTGCCGCTTGGGCAGGAATTGGTGTAGCAGGTTAAGTTATGTGTCGATGCACAT
>QQUD01000474.1 GCA_008501785.1 Chloroflexota bacterium | reverse complement strand
ACCTCGCTTCTGTACGCCACATCATCTAATTACATTAGAGAAATAAAGCGCATGATGGTTAAAAAGCGGATAACCTCGGTTGATGTCGCACGGGAGGCGAGTGTCTCTCAATCTACTGTCTCGCGGGTGTTGAGCGGAAACGGCCGTTTCACACCCCAGACAAAAGAGCGCGTTCTGTCGGCGGCCTACAAACTTGGCTACAAACCTAACGCGCTCGCCCGCAGCCTCACCACACAACGCTCCAACTTAGTGGGCATTGTCATGGCCGACATCACCAATCCCTTTTACCCTAATGTGCTCGAAAAATTTACCCTTCGGTTTCAGGAACTTGATAAACAAGTTTTGTTATTTCATGTGCCGCCGAATGGGGATGTTGATGATATTCTGCCTCGCGCCTTGCAATATCAGATGGAAGCGATGATCATTGCTTCGGCTACGATTTCATCTGAAATTGCAAACGAGTGCGCCAGGCAGGGGATGACTGTCATTTTGTTTAATCGATACGCACTCGACAGTGCTGTCAGCGCCGTATCGTGCGACAATTTGAGGGGTGGAGAGATGGTCGCAGACTATCTGCTCAATTTGGGCAAACAGCGTTTAGCGTTTATTGCTGGCAACGAAAACACATCAACCAATATTGACCGTGAAAAAGGGTTTCGTAATCGGCTGCAAGCACACGGCATAACACAGTATCAACGCGAGCCGGGAACCTATTCTTTCCAATCGGGGTTTGATGCAGCCATCCGTTTGCTAAACCAAGACAATCCACCCGACGCCATTTTTTGCGCCAACGACATCATCGCCATGGGCTGCATGGATGCAGCACGATTTGAGCTGGGTATGCGTATACCAGACGAGCTGTGTGTGGTCGGATTTGATGATATTCCGGCATGTCGCAGGCCATCCTATGCACTGACAACGATTCGCCAGCCTGTGAGCAAAATGATTGACACCACGATAGCTTTGCTGAATGAGCGCACAAAAGCACCTGGTATGCCTCCCGTTTTGCGGTTGGAGCCTGGACGTTTAATTGAACGGGCATCGAC
This sequence comes from Chloroflexota bacterium, assembly GCA_008501785.1. The sequence continues at coordinate 5,049 of QQUD01000474.1, read as the reverse complement.
CCGGCGGCTGGAGCAGGAAGTGGGTTGAGGAAAACGGCCGTAACAAATTCATAAAGAAAGAGCCACCCATACCCTTCGCAAAAATCGTAAGAGTGGCTCATTATGTATCCAAAGGCATTACACCTGTAGATAATCATGTTATAGCACAAAAATATAGGTGTGTCCCTTTGAATCCTGTAAAAGCATATGAGGAGGTGAGCATCAAAAAATAGATTCAAACAGTTGGCAAAACACAGGTTTAACCATACCGCTATGGCCGGTTTCCAGACCGAGCCATTTCCGGGCATCTTAACAGTTACATAGTAACAATAAATTGAGAATTTTAGGAGGAAACTAAATTGAAAAAGACACGCTTATTTCTTATGCTGACACTGCTTCTGGGGATCGGGTTATTGGCAGCTTGCCAGCCACAAACAGTTGAAGTCACCCGAGTTGTTACAGAGACGCAAATTGAAACCGTCACCGAGCAAGTAGAAGTCACTCGCGTTGTAGAAGGTGAAGTCGTTACCGAACAAGTCGAAGTCACCCGTGTTGTTGAAGTCATGGCCGAAGAAGAAGAGATGGAAGAATTACCCTATGGCCTTACTCCCGGCAAGCCATACGATGGTACCGAACTCAACTTCCTTATCTGTTGTGCCACAGCGCCCCAATTCGCCGCCCTCAATAAACGTTCTGCCGAATTCACCGAATTAACTGGTATCACTATCAACTGGGCTGATTCACCCTTTTCAGAGTTTCAAAGCAAGATCATCGCTGAAGTAACCGCTGGCTCACCGGCCTTTGATCTGATTGCCTACGTTGATGCCTGGGGCCCCAGTATCGAAAATTACCTACAGCCATTGGATGGTTATATAGAGCAAGATGGTTGGGACCTGGATAACTATCCAGACGCCTATCTTCAAGCTGGTTTAGGTTATCTTAGTGGTGTTCGCTACGGTATCCCACTACGTGGCCATCCCTTTATGATGTTCTATCGCGAGGATATTTTTGCCGACCTGGGACTTGAACCGCCTACAACATGGGCCGAGTTTGAAGCAGCCTCTGAGGCAATTCTGGCGGCAGACTTGACCGATGCTGAAGGGAGTAAAATCTACCCTACCTCCATGTATTATGGTGTTGGCGGTGGACAGAATATTTTTGTTTGGGAGAGCATGTTGTGGTCCAATGGCGGCGACATTTTTGATGAGAATTTTGAACCAATATTCAACAGCGCTGAAGGTGTAGAAGCGACACAGCGTTACATCGATCTTCTCAACAAAGGTTATTCCAGCCCCGGCTCCGTGGCCTTTAATGAGCAAGAAGCCAATGCCGAATACAACGCAGGTCGGGCGGCCATGTTCACCGGTTGGTGGTGGATGTATAGTCGCGGCACCAACTGCGAAGCTAATCCGGCCAAAGTGTGTGAAAATGCTGGCTTCGCCAAAGTGCCTGGCTGGGAAGGTAAAGGCACTTCGTCATACGGTCACATCTGGCAGACGGGGATTAATAAATTCTCCCGCAACCAAGATGCGGCTTGGGAATACATGAAGTTCTTCTTGAATGAGGAAATCGAAAAAGAGATCGTTCTTGCTGCCGATGATCCGGCGTATGATACAAATGTGGCTGTGCGCTTGAGTGTGTTGGCTGATGAAGAAGTCAATGCCGCGCATGGTGGCTTGCAGGCAGTGGGTGCGGAAGTATTAGAAACTGCTCGCTCGCAAGCATTGCTTCCGGAATGGCCGGAAATTCTCTCACTTCTGGAAGTGGCCATCAACGATATGGCTGCTAATGGCGCTGATGTCCAAGAAACACTGGATGAAGTCGCAGAAGATATTCGCGCAGTGATGGAACGCGCTGGTTATTACGACTAATTAGTTTGTCAAATTAAAAATGAGGCGGAGTAACGACTCCGCCTCATTTTTATATAGGGGAATGGAGTGCGGTTTGATTGGGAGCTTCTTGTTGAGAATGTTGGCATTTTGGAAGGAGGAAAAGAATGCAAAGAAAATCTCTCATTTTTACTTTATTAGCGCCAGCGCTGCTGGTCATAGCTGCGACTTCAGCCTATCCGCTGTTGTTTGCACTTAGTTCCAGTTTTCGACGCTGGCAGTTGTCCCGCTCGCCTACACCTGGGAAATTTATTGGTTTTGACAACTATTTGCGTGCTTTTGATGACCGTTTTTTTGTGAATAGCATAAAGGTGACGGCTATTTTTACGGTCTTTTCTGTGGGGTTAACGATTCTCATTGGTTTGGGCATGGCGCTGATATTACAAAAACCGGGCGGGTTTAATATGTTTATCAAAACCTTGCTTATCTTTCCTTTTGCCGTCAGTCCGGCACTCAAAGGTTACACCTTCCGCTTTATGCTCAATCCCGAGTATGGCATTCTCGATGCATTGATTGACTTATTTCTCCACTTTCAGCCGATCTGGTCTGGTTAGCAAATGAGTTTTGGGCCTTATTCTGGTTATCGGTGACGGAAACATATGGCTGGGCGCCGCTGATGGCGCTCATGTTCATTGGTGCGCTCAATGCCATTCCCACCGACATCTTTGAATCGGCGAAGGTAGAAGGGACGAATAATTGGCAGCTTTTTCGCCACATCACTCTCCCTCTGCTTAGCCCCGTAATCGTCATTGCCACGTTGCTAAAGACTATCTTTTCTCTCAAAATGTTTGACCAGGTGGTGACAATGACCGGAGGCGGGCCGGGGCGAGCTACGCAGACGCTCAATTATTATGTGTATCAGACGGCATTCGTAACGCTGGATATGGGTTATGCCTCGGCGCTTTCTTATATTCTCATCATTGTCATGTCTATTTTGGCTTACTTTTACGTTCGTGCGCTGTATGGTAAGGGAGGCATTTGATGAATTATAAACTCAGCAAGAAATTAGGTGATTTAGCGAATGGTTTTGCTGGTATATTGATCATTTTGTTCCTGATATTCCCCATTTTTTGGATAGCAATCACGGCTTTTAAGCCAGAGCGGTACGTATTTTCAACAGAACTCCGCTTTGCGCCGACGCTGGATTCCTTCCGTGCTATTTTTCAAGACCCGCTGGCTTTTTGGCCGCTTACGGTCAACAGTCTTGTGATTTCTACCAGTACGGTGTTGATTGCCTTGCCTTTAGCAGTGATGGCGGCCTATGCTTTTTCGCGTTATACATTTCGGGGGAAACGGCCGTTACTCATTTGGGTTCTGGTTACGCAATTTTTGCCGCCGGTGGTTGTCGTCCTGCCTTTCTTCGCTCTCTTTAGACAATTGCAATTGGTGGATACAAGAATCGGTCTAATTTGGATCAATTTATCTATTGTTCTGCCCTATTCTATTTGGATGATAAAAGGCTTTGTCGATGCTCTGCCCACCGAAATTGAGCAGGCGTCGTTGATTGACGGCTGTAACGAGTTCCAAACCTTGCGCTATATCACCCTGCCCTTACTGGCGCCCAGTATCATTACTGCTGGCGTTTTCTCCTTCATCATCACCTGGAATGAATTCCTGTACGCCCTCATTCTAACGCGGCAGGAAGCACGCACGCTGACGATTGGCCTGTTGAGTACAAATACGGCGACAGGCATTCGCTGGGATTGGATGTCGGCCACGGGGCTGATTGTGATGATTCCGGTGTTTATTTTGTCGCTGACAATTCGCAAACATTTTGTGCAAGGGATGACAATGGGAGCTGTGAAGTAAAACAATCATGGGCATGCAAAATTTTGCACCAGAATTTAAAACGCCAGAGCAATATATCATCGACATCACGTATCGAATTTGGGAAGAACGTGGTATCGGTCTGATTAATGAATGGTATGCACCGAAGTGCCCCGTGTTTACACCACATGGTGTGACCAACACCGTTGAAAAAGTGGTGCAGCACACGCTGGAAACGATGCATGAATTTCCTGATCGGGAGCTGTTTGCCGAAGATGTGATCATTGGCGACAAGCACGAGGGGTTTTACTCTTCGCATCGCGTGCGATCCACGGCAACACATTTGGGCAGCGGCGCATTTGGAAACGCGACGAATCAGCCGATTACTTTGTTAGCAATTGCGGACTGCCTCTGCCGCGATAATCAGGTGGTGCGTGAATGGCTGATTCGGGATCAGGCGGCGATTGTGCGCCAGCTAGGGCTTGATCCGATTGCACATGGAACATCTCTCGGGCAGGGAAATCGAGATGCGTACACCATTGGCAATGATGCTATGCAGCAGCGTTGGGCAGACCCTAATGGCACCACAATGACAGGTGATCAAACGATTGCAAACCAAATTGTAGATGCTTATGACGCCATCTGGAACAAGAAAAATCTGAACGTCATGCAAGAAAGGTATGATCGGGCTGTGCGGTTTGAAGGACCGGCTGGTGATTTGTGTTACGGCCGTTTCCGCACCGCCACCCGCCTCTCATCTATCCTGGCATCTATTCCAAACGGCCGTTTTCACCCCCACCACGTCATCGTTCGCCAAGAACCCGAGCGGCCAATCCGTGTCGCACTGCGCTGGTCTTACTGCGGTAGCTTTGAGGGAAACGGCCGTTACGGTTCCCCCACCGGTTGTCCCCTAACCCTGCTCGGCATTTCCCACTTTGAACTGCGAAGTGGCTTGATTGTGAATGAGTGCATGGGGGTGGATGAAACGGCCGTTTACGCCCAAATCGCTGCTTATAAATAATTGGTGAAACCCTTAAAATCTAAACAAATACATTAAACAAACACAAATTTAAAATTATTAAGCCTACCTTTTTGGAGGAAAAATGAACAACACTTATTTTCATCGCGTTACAAGACAATCACCAACCATGTTTTGGATTAACAATCCGACTCGTGCTCAAGCAGATTTGGCCCTTGAACATGGCGCACTGGGTTGCACCAATAATCCATCGTATACCCAAAAGATGTTGGATCACCCTGAGCACGGGGATTTTACCAAACAGATATTACTGGAAGTATTGCAAGATTATGATGATGATCGTCAGGCAGCCATTGAATTTCAGGCTCGCATGGTGAAGCCAGTTGCAGAAAAATTTATGCCTCTGTTTGAGCAAAGCAAAGGTGTGCATGGGTG
>QQUD01000812.1 GCA_008501785.1 Chloroflexota bacterium | reverse complement strand
CACCGCCTCCGGCTGGGTAGGGGCATCCGCCAAACAAGGTGACATAATATTCAGCCTGCACACGAGTGATGCCAGTGGGAACAGAGTCGATCAACAAGTTTTCATTGTCAGGATTTACCAGCTCGTCAAAGCGATGAAAAAATGTGGTGGTACCATCTGGGTTTTCTTTGGCGACGCCATTACCGGTTGCGTCGGTGACAACTGGCACACCATTCATATCAAAGGTGATGTCGAATGGGTTGGTGAGTTTCACATTATTGAGCGGTTCCATGGCCATGCCTAGTTGTGCAGGCGTGACTGGTTCCGGTGGCAAGGTCAACGGCTCGTCTTGTGGCAAGGAGAGTGTCCACAAATTGCCTTCCCCGAAGTTTCCGACATACAGCATGTCACCAGTGGGCGAGATAGCAAGCAGCGGTGCGCCTGATAAATCTCCGGAGTCCCGCGAACTGGGAAGTCCAGAAATGAGGCGGCCGATTTCACCATCTGGCGTGATTAAACTGACACCTGCACTTAAATCATCGTTGCCTGTGCCTTCTTCGGCTATGAGCAGCGTGCCGTCTGGCAGTGCTGCGATGCCCACTGGATTGAGAAATCCTTGCGCGACGATGGAGACTTGTGGCACAAGTTTAGGTGGCTCAACTTTGCAAGCCGTTATGAAACTGAACAATAAAAAGGCGATTCCCCCCAACCAGAGCAGCCGGGTTCGGGTATGAAATGAACGCATGGCTGTTAACATAATCTTGTTTTCTCCCCACTTCTTTCAAGTTGCTGAAGGGTGGACCAATTTTTACATTAACTTCATACTTTATTTCCAAGGAAAAGTGGTCCACTCTTGATGTTAGTCTAGTTCTAATAATAAATCGGGCCAGTCGCTGATAATGCCGTCTACGCCCATGTCGATTAGGGTGTGCATAACGGCCGTTTCATTCACCGTCCACGGAATAACCAGCAGTCCAACTTTATGTGCTTTGCTAACCAATTCTGGCGTTAGCGAATTGTAGTTTGGCGACCAAATATTTGCGCCATTCTCGGCAAATCCGGTGATGTCGGCACTTCCGCGTGATGTGAGTGCTGCCAGTTGGATCGAATCATTAACCGCTCGAATTGCCCACAGTGAGCGATGGTCAAAGCTTTGAATGGTGACGCTATCTTCCAGGTCAAAGGCTGCGACCAGCCGCAAAATTTCTAGCTCAAAAGGGCCAGCATTACGACCATCAAAACCATCATTGATCGCTTTTGGTGAGTCTGGTTTGCGTTTGGTTTCAATGTTAAAAAGCATTTGCAGCGCATTGGCTTGCTGCTGTTCATTTTTTTGGTCAGACGTACTGTATGTTTCTACAAATTGAAACAATTCTTCCAGGCTGATGATGCCGTAATCGTCACCGGCCAGCGGCGTGGGCGTGTTGTTTTGTGCTGGAAACCGGTCTGGGTCTGGATTGCGATCACAGCGGTAAGCTTGTACCTGTGCGAAGGTGAGACGACTGATGAGCAGCGCTTCGCCCCATTTCACCAAACTGTCGGGGTCGGGTGTCTCGATAGTGCTGTTGGGGTCGAGTCCACATTTGTCGTTTTCGATCTTGTCGTCGTGCCAGATGACGACGACGCCGTCGGATGTGTAGTGCAGGTCGAGTTCGAGGGTGGTGACGCCTAGATCGAGCGCAGTTTCGAAGGCTGGCAGGCTGTTTTCGGGTTTGAGGCCACGTGCTCCTCGGTGTCCTTGGGCGTCGAATCCTGTTGGTAATTGGTTGGGGATGAAGGTGGTGGGGGGGGAAACGGCCGTTTCTCCCTCAACTCCACCACTCACCCCACGACACCCCACGAACAAAAGTAACAATCCGATCCAAACAAGTTTGCGCACAAAAACACCTCAACGCCTTCCCGAAAATAGAGAACCGGAATCGGATTGGGTTATCAACTCCGATTCCGGTCAATGTGTACACTAGGTTAGATTGGACCAATCTCAAAGATTGGTCCAATCTGGAAAAACGTGTTATTCACCAAAGAATGCGTTGTAATCTGACATTTCCTGGTTTGCTTTCTCAGCAGCTTCGTCCAGCGCCTCTTGTGGGGTGGCCCCATCATCTAGAACACGGCTGTAAGCATCAACAGTAAATTGACGAATGGCGGGGAATGGACCAGAACGGCCGCCAAGAACGGCGTAGTTCGGAGAGCCATCATCAAGCGTTGTTTTGGTGGTTGCCAACTGTTCGATAGCAGTTCGGAAGTTCGGGTTTTCATCCCAGAACGTGTTCAGTTCAGCGTTATCACCCAGGTCAGCGCGAACCGGGAAGTAGCCGGTGCCGGTGTGCCATGTAACTTGTTGTTCGGCTTCAGCCATAAACTTCATGACTTCCCAGGATGCAGCGTTGATTTTCTCGTCGCCGGAGTCGAGGAGCCAGAGTGCGGCACCGCCGATAACAACACCATTGCGATCACTGCTGTCGCTATGTGGGATATAGTTTGTTTTGATTTCAAAGTCGGCTGATTCCTGGAAACCACGGGTGCCAGCAGTCGAGTCGAAAATCATGGCTGCTTGGCCAGCAATGAATGCTGCATCTGTGTCGGTCCAGGTTTTACCCAGATTAGGTGCATATCCATCGGCAAACAAACCAGATAAGAAGGTGAATACTTCAACACCTTGACCCTGGTTGAAAACAGCTTCGGTGGCGCGTGCGGTACGACCGTTATTATTGTTAAAATAAAGGCCCCCGCTATTTGCCAAAATCTGTTCGAAATACCAACCAACTTGACCAAAGGTAACGCAGAACTCGACACCGGATGCTTGCAGTGCATCACAAGTTTCGATGAATTCAGAGAAAGTCCATTCAGGGTTGGGGGCATCTAATCCCGCAGCTTCAAACATTTCGGCGTTGTAGAAGACAATGGGCGTAGAGCTGTTGAAAGCCATCGCAACCATACCTTGATCATCTGAGTAATAGTCGCGCACGGCTGGTACAAAGGTATCTGGATCATAATTGTCAGCAGCCATCAACCCATGGGCGGGCACCAAACGACCAGTGTCAAACATGGTTTGGGAAGCCAGATCGAAGTTCTGAGTAATGTTTGGCTCGGTACCTGCATCGAACGCAGCTAAAAGCGCATTGTAAGTATCATCATAACTGCCCTGGAATGTGACATTAACCTGGATGTCATCATGGCTGGCGTTGAAACGTGCAGCCAATTCATCTACGACCTCGCCCAAGTCGCCACCCATCGCATGCCAAAATTCAATTGTGATGACTTCATCCATTGCCTCTTCTGCGGCGGGTTCTTCCGCTGCCGGTTCCTCTGCTGCCGGTTCTTCTGCAGCTGGTTCCTCAGGTGCTGGCTCTTCTGCGGCGCCGCCTCCACAAGCAGCCAGCACCATGGTCATCACCAACATCAATGTGATCAACTTCAATAAATATTTCATGGTCTTCTTCCTCCAAGAAAAAAAACATTGGCTTATGTCTTTAAAACAATTTATTGACATAAGCGGTGGATAAAAACAACGGTTAAGGTCGTTAAACCGAAGTAAACATAAATTGATGTTTGCTGAAAGTTGAATAGATTACAATGTGATATGTTTAGATAAATCTGGTGTAGGCAACAGTGTTTTTTACTTAACCCTTCAAGCCAGTCATTGCAATGCCCTTCACAAGTTGGCGCTGCGCAATCAGGAAAATGATTAGCGTCGGCAGGAGTGCAATCACAGCCGCAGCCATAATTGCTCCCCAATCAGCACCACGTTCCTGATCAAATAAGAAGAAGCGAATACCAATTTGAATGGTTCGCATACTTTCGTCATTTGTAATTACCAAAGGCCATAAATATTGGCTCCACGCGCTTAAGAAAGCAAAAATACTGAAAGCGCTGATGGAACCTTTACTTAACGGAACTAAAATTTGCCATAAAAAGCGCCAGTTACTGGCTCCGTCAATTTTGGCTGAATCATGTAAATCTTTGGGGATGGTTAGAAAAAATTGCCGCAAAAGGAACACACCAAATGCGCTGGCCAAAAATGGCACCGTCAAAGCAAAATAAGTGTTAGAGCCAAAATTTTCGTTGATTTGGCCCCATTGACTAATCATCAAAAAATTAGGGATGAATGTCAGTTGGAATGGGACCATTAAGCTTGCCAGGATCAGGTAAAAGAGTATATCGCGTCCTGGAAAGTCTAAAACCGCAAATGCATATGCTGCTAAAATGCTAAACAGCACCTGACAAAGCACAATGATACCGGTTTGGATAATGCTGTTGAGAAAGAAGCGATAGAATGGTTTTGATGTCCAAGCCGTTACATAATTTTCGAATGTCCAGACGTCTGGCAAAAGCGTTGGTGGAAAATTGGTGACGTCATTGGGCAGCTTAAAACTGGTAAAAATTGCCAAGAATATTGGCGCTGCCACGAGTAGGCCAATGCCGATCAGTAATATATGCATTAACAATTCATCAAGATTGATACGGGTCTGCCGGGAAGCGGGTTTTTGTGGGATTGTTGCGCTCATTGGTAATGTACCTTTCTGCCTACGCCTCTAAATTGAATATAAGACATCAAAAGGATAATAAGAAACAGCAAGTAAGCTTGGGCTGAAGCATATCCTCGGAATGGTGTGCCTACAAATGCGTCATAATAAATTGAGTAAAGAAATGTATTGGTTGCTCCACCAGGCCCCCCTTCTGTCAAAATATTGATCTCACCAAAAACTTGAAGGCTGTTAATGACGTTAATGATCATTAAGAAAAACAGCGTTGGAGAAAGCAGCGGCAAAGTGATATGTCGGATTCGGTGCCAGACGTTCGCGCCATCAACTTTTGCTGCTTCATAGTAGGTTGAATCAATGTTTTGAATACCAGCCAGGGCAATGATCACATTGAACCCAAGTTGCCGCCAGATAACAGCCAGCATGACGGCAATCAAAGCCCATTCTTTGGAAGAGAGCCAATTTGGACCATCAATACCCACAATACTTAAGGCGTAGTTCAAGTAACCAACGACTGGATGGTAAATCCATCTGAATAGTACACCTGTGACGGCACTACTAATGACGATTGGTACAAATATTAACAGACGATGTAACCATGAAAGCCGCTTTAAAGGATATGACAGGGCAATTGCCAAGATGACGGCAAGGGCAATGCCACCGGGAACAACGCCCAGCGTAAATAATAGCGAGACTTTGAGGCTATTTAGATATTCTGGGTCTGATAGCAGGCGGGCGTAATTACCGAAACCGACATCAATTGTCTGGTTGCCAAATGGTGCAACTCGCGACAGGCTTAGTCGAAATGAGGTGATGATGGGAATGAAGACAAAGATGGTTAGCACGATTAACGTGGGTGCAAGATATATATAGCCTTCAAGAGCTGATTTCGCCAAGTTCCATCTTTTTGCACGAGATATGGTCTTGGATGTGGGGGTGGGTTGAGTTGTGCCTTCTACGGGCATTGATTGACTCATAGAATACTCGCTAATTTTTAGTGGATGTTTTTTACAAAATAAATAAGAGGTTTCTTTTATTACCAAGCCAAGGACATAAGCAAGTATAGCAGGAAGAGTTTAACTTTCAACATTTTTTGTTAGGTTCTTGCTAACAGATGTGTCATGATTTGTAAAGATTTGATTAAATAATAGAAAATGCAACAGGCATATAATCAAAAATGTCGTGACAAATAACAAAACGAGGGTACATTAGATTTGTTCACAACGAACGGGAGAAGCAACATGGTAGAGAAATGGGATAAGTTGGATAGTAAGCAGTTGTCGGATTACCGTATTTTTAAGTCGCGGCAGGATACACGCCGGTCGCCGCGAACTGGTGAGGTTCATTCGTTTTTTGTGCTGGAATCACCAGATTGGATGAATGTGGTGCCGTTGACACCTGAGGGGAATGTGGTGTTTATTCACCAGTTCCGACATGGCACCGAATCGATTATGATGGAGATTCCTGGTGGGCTGGTGGACCCAGGTGAAGCACCGGCGGAAACGGCACGACGTGAACTGTTGGAAGAGACGGGGTATGCGGCAGATAAGATTGTGCTGATTGGCACAGTGTCGCCGAACCCGGCGTTTTTAGACAATACGTGTTACACCTATCTGGCAATTGGTGCGCACAAGGTGCA
>QQUD01000885.1 GCA_008501785.1 Chloroflexota bacterium | reverse complement strand
AAATTTCAGGGGGTGAGTATTCACGGTCGCTCATGACCACACGTAAGTCGCCATTGGGTGCTTTGCGTACTTCATAGGGTACGTATTTCATGGCTCGTGCGACGGCCGGATCGTCAAATTTGCGACCCATAAACCGTTTTACAGAGTAGATTGTGTTGTCAGAATTGACAACTGCCTGTCGTTTTGCCACTTGTCCGACCAGGCGTTCCCCTGTTTTGGGATTTACAGCCACAATTGAAGGAAAGGTGCGTCCGCCTTCCGCGCTGGGAATGACGACCGGTTCTCCACCTTCCATCACGGCAACCACAGAGTTGGTTGTTCCTAAGTCAATACCAATTATTTTGCCCATGTTTTATTTTCCTCGCAGTTCACTCAGAATAATTTCGTTATCTTTTAGGTGCGATGCACTTTCTTAAGTGCGTTGCACCTCTCATGTTCGTTTTATGCGGCTACCGTAACTAAAGACGGCCGTATTACCCGGTCGCCCAACTGATAGCCTTTTTGTAATTCACGAGCCACCATGCCACTTTCATATTCGTCAGATGGCTCTTGTTGGATGGCTTCATGGAAATTTGGATCGAATGGCTGACCAATCGCTTCGATTGGCTGGACGCCGATGTTTTCTAAAACGCCCACCAGCTTCTTCTGTACCAATTCAATTCCTTCAAACCAGCTATTTTCGCTCACCTCAGTGGGCACATTTTCAATGGCCCGTTCAAAGTCATCGATTGCTGGCAATAGTTTAGCTGTCAAATCGACCGTTGCATTCTGATAAGTCTGCAACCGCTGCTTATCCATGCGCTTGCGTGCATTTACAAATTCAGCTTGGACACGCATCCACCGATCTCGAAAATCAGCGGTTTCGGCCTGTGCGGCTTCTAGCTGCTCTTCAATCGTCAGTTCTACTTCCTCTACTTCTTCTGCAGAAGCTGCATCTACAGCAGCATCCGTTTCTTCTACTTTGTCAACAACCGGCGTCTCCACCGATTCTACAGTATCATCATCTTTTAAAATAGTTTCGTCACTCACTAAATTTCACCTCATCAGAAAGGGGTGGGGTTACTGTGGAATCTTCCACAAAATATTCATACACAAAGCCGCTCATTAAATCGGCCACATACCGCACGGCAGCTACATTACGGCCGTATGGCATTCGTGTTGGCCCAATCACAGCGACAGTCCCGCTAATGGTATCCATCGCACCATAACGAGACAAAATAATCGTACATTCTTTCAGCTCTTCCCAACGGCCGTCACCACCAATCACCACCTGCACACCCGACTCACCTGTTGCCTGCGTCTCAGACAACACATTGGCTAACAACGTGCGCTCTTCAAGAACACGTACCGCCTGCCGCGTTCCTTTATGGTCTAAAATATTACTCAATCCATCCCGATAAATATCGCTAATCATGCGATGATTTACCCGATAAAGAATATCCAAAACCAGTTTCGAAACATCAGATTCCAATGTATCCAGGTTGTTTATGCGTGATTGAACGTCGTTATAATCTGCATTTTCAAACAATGCATTCAACTTGTCAGCCGCCAAACTTAATCGTGATTGGGTTAGTGGCTCGGCTAAAGTTAACATCTGCTGCTTTACTTCGCCCCCATAAAGGACCAAAATCATCAACACCAATCGTCCCTGGGTTGAAATGAGCTGAATATGTTTAAAACGATTGGATGGGGGGTGAGGGGCCGTTACAAAACTTGCCCCCAGCGATGTACGCGCCAAAATTGCAGCGGCCAAGCGCATCCATTGATTCATGTCAAGTCGCGCCTGGTGGAATTGGTGCCGGATCATTTTCCGCTCGTGCAAAGGCAAGCTAAATTGCCCAAGCAGCTTTTGCACAAAGTAGCGGTAACCTGATTCAGTGGGAATCCGACCTGCAGAGGTATGTAACTGCATTAAGTATCCCAAATCACCTAATGCAGCCAATTCGTTACGCACTGTCGCCGAACTAACATCAAGCTCGAATTCATCAACCAGCTTTTTTGAGCCGATTGGTGCACCGGTTTCAATATAGCTGCGTATTACCAGGCGCAATATTCTTTCTTGACGGTCCGTTAATGGCTGAAACATAGGTCCTATATTACACAGTAAAAGACTAGAGAAAGGAGTTTTTCCAACTCTAGTCTTTTGAGTCGATGTTACTTTTACTTGGGTATTAGCACTCTTGATATTTAAGTGCTAATGGCACCCTTCAAATATCTTAACATGCGATAAATTAAGCGTCAAATAAGAACAACGTTAGATTTTGTATATAGAGAAAGGTGTATTGGGAAATTGGTATGCTTAGGAGCGACGCACGGAAGAAAGTGCGTCGCACCTAGCATTATTTTATCGTGACAGGTTTTATGGGACGCGTTTGCTCATCGGAGCGTTCATTATTTTTGCGTTCGACGATTTGCCACACGGTGCGTAAAATTATTTTGAGGTCTAATAAAATAGACCAATTTGCAGAATACCACAGATCGTATTTGGTTCGTTCTGTGATTGACGTGTCGCCACGCAAACCATTTACTTGCGCCCAACCCGTCATGCCACCTTTTTCGTGATGACGTTCCATATAGCGCGGTACGCTGTTGCGGAATTGGGCTACGTAGTGTGCTTGTTCAGGTCGTGGACCAACAAGGCTCATTTCCCCAATCAGAACATTAATGAAGTTAGGCAGCTCATCCATTTCAAATTTGCGCAGAAATAACCCTATTTTCGTCTGTCGTGGATCGTTATCGGTTGTCCAACCAGGACCATCTTTTTCAGCGTCGTTGCGCATGGAACGGAATTTCAGCATTTTAAACGGCTTGCCATCTAAGCCCATTCGTTCTTGAACAAAAAATACGGGGCCAGGTGATTCTAGTTTAATGATAATTGCTGCTGCTAGCATGGCGGGGGACAAGATAACCAATCCAATGCCAGCACCCACAAAATCTATGAGCCGCTTAAAGATCAGCATGTAACCACGCAACTCATAATCCCGTACCGAAAGCAAGGGCAATCCACCCAGATGATCAATGCTGGCTTGTGTTGTGACAAATTGAAAAACATCGGGGAAAATTTTGATTGAGACATGACCTTGTTCACAATAGGAGATAACGCGCACGGTTTCACGGTGGCCTTCTTCGGGCATAGCGATGATCACTTCATCAATGGCGTGTGCTTCAATGAGATCCGGTAAGTCTTCGGGCGTGCCCATGACGGGCACGCCTAATATGTCAGAGGTATCAGAACGGCCGTTTACCACCCCAATCACTTCATATCCCAAATACGGCGACCATAAAATGCGCTGCAAAATCGCTTGCGCCATATCCCCCGTGCCTACAATTAACAGCCGGTCTTTGCCAATGCCACGCATCCGCAGCCACGACCGGATGAGTTGATGCAGCACACGCCCAATCACCAGCAACGCAATCGACAACAGCCATGAATAAATAATCATGGCGCGAGGGTAGTCTAACACGACCTGATTGCCTTTAAAGACAAAGGTGGCAATCGCCACTGCCATCATCATGCCAATGGAAACGGCCGTAAACACATAATAAATCTGATCCACACGAGAGGCCGCACGCGGAATATAATATTGGCGATAAACAAACAAGCTAGCAATAATTGTAAACAGTTGTATCACCAGCAAGTTATAATAGTTGGATAATAGAATTGGGTTTGCCAACGGCTCCGGCCAATCAAACGAGACGCGCAGTTGATACGCCAATACAAACGCCACACAAATCAGTATGACATCCAAAATTACAAGGGAAATAGAATAAATTGTTCGAATTCTCTGTGTCTTCATATGATTTAAAAAGGACAAGACATCTCAATAGATGCCTCCCAAATTTTTTCACGCTCTCAACATCCCAATCCATATTCTATCAGAGCCGCAATTTGGTTCAAAACGGAACCCCTACGCTTAGGTGCCGTTCGGAATTACCCAGCGGCTTTGGAACCAACTAGTACCGTAACTTTCTAAAAATGTAGGGCGATTTGATAAATCGCCACTCTGGGCGAATTGCCAATTCACCCCACAAAATCGTAAAGTTGAGGTACTAGCTACTCAGACATTTCTTAACCTACGTCAACATGAGGTTAATTAGGTGAGTTATAATAAACGTGGGGCAAGGTGCAAGTTGCATGGCGAAATCTTCCATGCAACTTGCACCTTGTCCCTTGCAACCAAATATCTAAATTTAAACAAATGAAATTATTTTTTCTGACGGAGTTGTAATGAAATCGACTATTTCAACCATATCAATTATCTTTTTAGCAATTATCGGATTTAGTAGTGGCTATATCTACGGACAGTCACCCGTGGCTCCTATCAATGTTTTTGGAACAACGACGGCAAATATTAATTTGCCGGATGAATTTAGCCCATTATTTGAAGTCTATTCGCTTGTTCAAGATCGCTACTTCGAACAACCAGTCGATAAATTGGCGCTCGCTGAAGGAGCAATTGACGGGATGTTGGCAACGCTAGATGATCAACATACCCGATACCTGTCTCCCCTAGACGAAGAAGCGGCGCGCGACAGCATGAGTGGTGAATTTCAGGGCATTGGTGCGGAGGTCGAAAGTGTTGATGGTGATATTACGATTGTTGCCCCCATTGATGGTTCGCCTGCGGAAGGGGTCGGATTGTTACCTGGAGACATTTTACGGGCTGCCGATGGTGTGGAACTGACGGGCATGGATGTATCGGATGCGGCTGGGTTGGTGCGAGGTCCGGCGGGAACGGCCGTTCTCCTTCTCATCGAACGTAACGGCGAAACATTTGAAGTAGAAATCATTCGTGATGTGATCAAGCTGCCCAGCGTGCGCGGCGAAATCATTGAAGAAAACATCGCCTACGTGCGTCTCAGCCGTTTTGCCGGGGATTCGCAAAATGAGATGGCGGACTTGTTAGAAACGCTTCTAGCTGAAAATCCATCTGGCATGATTTTGGACCTGCGTCGCAATCCAGGTGGATCACTGGAAACTGTCGTCGATATTGCCGACCAACTTTTACCGGAAGGAAATATCCTCATTGAACGATTTGGAGATGGCAGCGAAGAAATTTTTGCAGCCACCAACGACGGCATTGCTGAAGATGTTCCACTCGTACTGCTTATCGACGAAGGAAGTGCCAGCGCATCAGAATTGCTGGCCGGAGCCATTAAAGACCGGGAAAGAGGCGTTCTGATTGGGCAAACCACCTTTGGTAAAGGAACAGTGCAGACATGGCAAGGGTTGAGCAACGGCGGTGGTGTCCGCATCACAATCGCGCAATGGCTAACACCGGGCGGCACCTGGATTCACGAAAATGGTCTCGACCCTGATTACTTCATCCCGCTGCCTGACTTTGAACTTGACGATGAATTTGAAGACACCCAACTACAAGCCGCCATTGATTATTTACGCGGTGAAGAAATTATTAGCATTCCCCCTATTGTCGTGGAAAGTGAAGGATAAGAATAGCAATCAGGTATCAGATATCAGCTTTCTAGCTGATATCTGATGTCTTACACCTTCTCCCTCAAATTTTTAGATTTTTTTTAGATATTAGATATACAATTTTAAGATGTTGATGGTACTGTGGTATCGAAGGAAAAGAATTGTGTAAAGAGAAGTACTGGTATTGAAATTCGCAATTAACCTTCAAAGGTGTTCTATGCGAAAACATGTATTGGTAGTTGATGATGATATCTATATTGCAGAACTGTTGCGATTGATCTTGAAACGAGCGGGCTTTGATGTAACCATGCTATTTCATGGTGTTGATGTGATAAATTATCTTGGCAATGAAGCGCCAGATATTATATTGTTGGACATGTCGCTTCCGGGATATGATGGGCTTGAAATTTTAAAATGGTTAAGGCAAAAACTAGGAGATGAAAACACTCCGGTGATTATGTTAAGCGCACATGCAACTGCACAATCAAAAATGTTGGCACAAGAACTAGGTGCAAACGATTATGTGACAAAACCTTTTAATCTTCATGCATTGACCGAGAGAATTCGTGTACTGACTAAACCAGCACTATCTTCTTTATCACCTGATTTTACCGGGCAAACCGCACAAATTTAACAGTGTGATAATCCTTTATTTACCCATCCCCAAAT
>QQUD01000180.1 GCA_008501785.1 Chloroflexota bacterium | reverse complement strand
AAACGTACAACGTGTTAGACGCACCACCAAACATCGAGCAAACAAAGCTGATTACCCAAACCACAGCCCTTTCGAGTAACTTTGCCGCCAATCTGCTGCTGCAAGAGATTGCTGGCCGTCCAGATACGTTTGCGGGTGCAGCACTGCTCACCAACGCCATGCGCGAATTAGGTCTATTCAACACATTCATTGCCGTGCCTTTTGATGCCGACCCGCGCCCAGACCAACTGAACACAGCCCTCACACCAGCCAATCAGCGCACCGACATCAGCACACAACCAGACCCGTTCCGGCAAACAACAATTGGGGATTTGGCGACGCTGATGGGGTGGATTTATGACTGTGCGGAGGGAGGAAACGGCCGTTTACGCACCGCCTACCCCAACACCCTCACCCCATCCGAATGCCAAGAAATGCTCACCATGCTCCAACTCAACGATCTCGTCGAACTGCTCGAAGCAGGTTTGCCCGATGACGTTCCCATTGCGCACAAACTCGGCTACATCGACGACACCTACGGCAATGTGGGCATCGTTTTTGGGCCAGAACGGAATTACCTGATCGGGCTGGCGCTGTACCAACCCGTTTACCTGGAATGGGCAGATGGTTCACCGCTCTTCGCCGAGATTTCGCGGCTGGCTTATGCTCATTTCAATGACCCCACCGCCTATGCACCAGAAGTTTTGGCAGCCCCACCAGCCATCAGCAACACACCAACGCCAATCCCTACACCCATCTATCCACAAGCCATCGTCTTTGGCACACGCGGTATCGGATTAACCCTGCGCGACGCTCCAAGTGGCAATGAAATTGCCATTTTGCCAGAGGGCACCGTCGTCAGTCTACTTGACGACGCACCAACCAGTTTTAATCAAATTGACTGGCGACAGGTACAAACGGTTGACGGATTGAGCGGCTGGGTGGGGGCTAATTTTTTGGTTGGGGAGTAAGGACAACAATAGGGCTTGTCTGTGCTGCACAAATTTTCATTTCTCTGTCTCCATAACACACACTACCCAACAACTATTTTAGATTCTTATCCAAGCAAGGGTTCGCTCAATGGATTAGGGTAGCGTCTGCGCCTCTGCATTGCACTTTGTTCTCTTTCCCTTTCCTCTTGCCTTGTTGCGATTGCCGTGCGGTTGGCATCTGAATTCGGGAAAAACATGTGGAATTGATCAAAAACGGCTTCTAACTCTGGATCGTTGGGCTGCATTTTGCGTATGACCAATCCTAGCTGCTGCGGATCGTTGTCTAGCAGCTGCTCCAACTTTTCTTTGCTCGACATGTATTCCATGGTCATTGAAACCACTTCCGTGCTTCCTATTGCCTCATATACTTTTGATGTATATTTTCCGGTAACCGGGTAGTTCCCAGCCATTCTTCCTTCTTGTTCCATACCTGGGTCATTTTCCTCAGCAGTTACCAGATTACCGGCTTCAGAGGCTCTTTTTCTGCGAAGCATGGCGGCATCTTCCCATAGTTCAGAATATCGATGTTCCAGATAATGCCCAATTTCGTGCACAATATCTGAAGTTGGGTCACCGTTTGCAATTTTGATTCCTTCATCCGCTTGATAAGCTCGTTGGTGTTCCTCCATCATTATCGTCACCCGAGGTGGAGCCATCTTCACTAAAATCGTCGGGTCAACGATCTGATGAACAATCGCATTCGCGGCCTCTATTTTGGCTTTCATTTCCCTCTTCACCGTCTCTTCTTGCTTTTGCCGTACGATGGCCTCCTCTCCGTCATCCATGGGCAGATATTCTCCCAGGTTGTCGTGATAATTTACCCTGATATTGTCGTCAGCAATCAGTTTTTCCCAACCTGTCGCCACAACCAGTCCTGTAGACCGCTCCGTAATATCTTCCGGCCCCTTTGCCCCCCTGCCCATAATGCCCCCCCGGCTGGGCAACATATCCAATAAAAACTGAACAATGGATGTGGTTCTTAACGCAAGGGTAAGATCGCTTTTATTTATGGCAGACGGTGTGTTTGATATTCTCTTATTTGCAGGGCTGCCTACATATTGATGATTGTGGGTCTGGCGAAACGCTTCTCTTTCTTCTGCTTCAGTTGGTAATGGGTCTCCAGGCACCAGTCGTTGGATTGTTTGCTTCCTTTGCATCACATTTGCCATTATTTGCTGCGGACCGTTCTTTTCCTCTGGTCGTACCGTCTGATTTGTTTCTGGCCTCTTTATCACTGCCTCCCTATTCTGCTGCACCACATGGGCTAACTCATGGGCTATTAGCGCCTGGCCGCCTCGACTTTCCGGCTGATAGGCTCCCTGCCGAAAAAACAGATCCTGGCCCGTCGTAAACGCCTTTGCCTGAATCGATTGAGTCAACTGGTCCGACTGGGCATCCGTATGCACACGCACCCCGCCAAAATCTGCCCCCATTGCCTGCCCCATCTGCGCCTGCAATTCTGGAGCTAACGGTAGTCCATTCCCGCGCGCCTGATTAATCACTGATTCCAAATCAGCAGGTGCCTCTCCGCCCTCATCGGCACGTCGCTGCACCAGGGGTTTCATTTGCAATTCGTCGTCTGTTTCGGACATCGACTCACGCTGCACTGACGCCGACTGGGGTGCATTGAACAAGCCGACCGCCTGATTCCCTATTGTCTGTTGCAGGTGCAGAGCGTCGTCCGGTGACAATGAGCCTGGGTCGAGCCTGGCGCGTTGGATGATAACGGCCGTTTGCGGTCGCTGCTGAATTGTATTGTTTACCTTTTTGGGACTGGGTTTAAACGGCCGTATTTTAGCACCGGTTTGATTATGGTTGTGGGTTTTGTCGTTGGAGGGCATCTTTATCACCTTCTAATTCGATTGCTGTTTCGCGTTTTCACTAAGGGATACTAAATTTTAGTTGAAGTCAGCCCGAAAAGAAAGGGGAGAAGGAAAATCGGCCGTTATCCCCCCCCTCACTCATACCCCGTCCCCTGATGAAACCGGATCATCCACCCCTGCGCCACCCGCGTCCAAATCGAGCTTCTGCGCCCTTTTTGCAGGACGCCATCATAGATGACGTGACTGTTGTAAATCACCTGAACCACCCCATCCGCCAACACACGAATGCGGAAATCCGGCAATGGAATGACGGCATCTATCGGCTGCTTTGGCATCGACAACGTCGCTTCCCGCTCATAGAGGCGTCCGGACCGGCCAATCTCGCAGAAATCTGCAGCGAACAGCGTTTCCATATATTGCCTGTCAAAACGAGTTTCCTCGCGCCAGAGGTCTTCCTCCAAACGCTGCAGCAAATCCCTTTCTTCTTCTGTTAATTGGTCAGCCATCGACATTCTCCATTTTTACAATAATCTTCAACTATTGTCCTAAAACTTCATTATCATTCCCCTAATTGCAACAAGTATACGCTTTTCATATCCAATTTTGTCACCTTTGCTTCACAACTTCATCTAAAAAACAGATAGGCAAAAAAATTCACGGAGGATTCTGATGACAAAAAATATGGGAACAGTTGATCGTATTGTACGTGTGACTTTAGCAGTAGTGGTGGCAATTCTTTACTTTACCGGCGCAATTTCAGGCGTTGCTGCTATTATCTTGAGTATCTTGGCCATTGTTTTTCTGGCAACCAGCTTTGTCAGCTTCTGCCCACTCTATGCACCTTTCAAGATTTCCACAATCGGCAAAAAATAAGCAAGCAATTGCGACAAAAAAATAACTGATAAAAAGACTGGTTAACAAAGCCAGTCTTTTTTTGTGTGAATTGCTTGTAATAAATCACCCTCATTCTGTTACTAGTTATACTAAAGAGCGAATATGCTACAAAACAGGTGAATATGACAGAAAGCGAACAAAAACAGATTTTTGATGAATGGCTGCACGAGCACAAAGGCATCTTTTTCAAGGTGGTGCGTGCTTATGCGTTTAACCAGCATGATCAGGATGATCTGTTTCAAGAAATCGCGCTGCAAGTGTGGAAGTCGATTCCCGATTTTCGGGGTGAGTCGAAGCCATCGACATGGATTTATCGAGTGGCGTTTTATGTGACATCAACGTGGGTGCGGGGGGAGAAGAAACGGCCGTTAACCCACCCCCTCACCGACACGTCACAAACACTAATCACCACCAACCAACAACACGACGACCGCCTCGAATGGCTGTATGAGCAAATCGCGCAGCTCGACCCCATCGACCGTTCCGTCTGCCTGCTCATGCTCGACGGCTACAGCTACAAAGAGATCGCCGCCCTGATAGGCATCTCCCAAAGCAACGTTGGCGTCAAAATCCACCGCATCAAGCAGCATCTAGTCAACAAATCACGCGAAATAGTGGCAATAATGTGACCCATCACCCAATAAAAAGCTGATAGCTGACGGCTAATAGCTGACAGCTTATCTGGAGACCAATCATGGAGTTTGAAGACATGCAAATTATTTGGAACAACCAAAACGAAGAAAAACTTTACGCCATCAATGAAGCGGCGCTGCATAACCAGATTAGACGCAAGGGCAAATCGATTACACGCAAGCTGGATTTTGTGGAAATGATGATGATTTTTATCAATTTAATCGCGAGCATTTTCCTGGGGATAGATGCTGTGCAAGACAATCAACCTCTGTACGCTTACATCCTGCCAGGCATGTATTTTGTTTATGCCTTGATCGGGCTGGCACGTCGCCTGCTGCGACAGCAGGAGGAAGTCCATTTTGAGTCCACGCTCGTTGGCGAACTAGACAAAGCGCTCTGGCAAATCAATTATCTGATCAAACAGAGTCGCTCAATGATGGTTTGGTATTTGCTACCCCTTATGCTCGTCGCAGCAATCACCATCCTGATCAATTCAGGCATGGGTTGGACGATTGGCTTGATCGTAATCATTGTACCGCTCGCTTACTTTGGTGGTAACTGGAAGGTCAACAAATTCTACCTGCCCAAAAAGCGTTCTCTAGAATCCCTACGTGAAACCCTGCTCACGCCAGAACCTATAGTTGGTGACGACAACCTGTAAACGTTAACGCATTATTGAAACATAAAAACTCATTTGATTTGGCTAACTTGAGTCATTTGGAAAACGGCCGTTTCCCTCACCAATTATCCCTCAGCAACCAACCATTCATCCAACCAGATAATAGTTGAGTAGCACAAGCAGAAACGGTCAAAGATCGGGGGAAAGAGCCTCACGGTGTTGACACCAGCCGCAGCAGGGGTAATGAATTTATCGATATAAAATCAATCAAACAATATGGAAGGGGCTGAAGTTTCATCAAAATTAGCATTTTACTGGATACATATATCATCTATATAAATTTCCCCAGAGGTTGGAGACTCAAACCACTCAAATAATATTTGAATTTTGTGAATATTTTCTAGCGACACTTGTTGATTTTGCTCTGTAGAAGTCTCATAATGGGATAATGGGATGACAATTTGTTGCCAGGATGTTGTGATTGTTGTGATTTCAGCCACATTTTTCCAGAATCGCTCGAAGGTTTCGGTAGTTTGCGGCATCATAAGATACATGTTTGGCGGTGGTTTTTCAACACCATTTACCCCACGAATATAGAAAATCAATGATGTGTAATTTGAAAAGTCCAGTCCCGTGTCTGGATTGCCAAGGAGTACTTGCCAACCTGCATATCGACCACCTGGTCCATACACGTTAGCAATTGTCAAGTTTAACCCCTGTCCGGTTCTTCCATTGGCGACAATTGTGGCATTGAGGTTGGCTTGGTTCTGGTAAAAACCGTGATATTCTATTCTTTCATTGATTAACCAACATCCAGGTGAAAAAACAGCATCTTGGGAGGGTAGCGTGCTGATAATAAATTCCGGCGTAGTGGTCGGTGTTGGGGTCGATGTTGAGGTGGGAGTGATCGGTGTTTTTGTAGGGGTATTTGTGAGTGTTGGTGTACGGGTTGGAGTTGATGATGGTATGGTTGTTGGCTGAATGAATGTTGCTGTGGGTGTTGGTGTGCGGCTCGGGGTTGATGATGGTATGGCTGTTGGCTGAATGAATATTGCTGTGGGTGTTGGTGTGCGGCTTGGGGTTGATGATGGCATGGCTGTTGGCTGAATGAATATTGCTGTGGGTGTTGGTGTGCGGCTTGGGGTTGATGTGCGGCTTGGTAATATCG
>QQUD01000175.1 GCA_008501785.1 Chloroflexota bacterium | reverse complement strand
CGGATGCATGAATGACATTGCCCACAATCAAATAATAGATCGTACATAATGTAATAAACGCGGGTAAAAAAACGATTCCGATCCTAATGGGAATTGAAGTCGCCTTGCTTTGAACCATTTAAAATCCCTCCTTTTATAATGTTTTCAACAAATTCATCTGACATAAAACAAGTGATGGCACAGTCTTATCGCAACAGTTTCCGATTGAATTCCTGTTTTTTTAGATAGATTAGGGAGTCTTAGCAAGAGTCCAGACAGCGACAACAAGGTGCTTAATAAAAACAAGAAACCGAAAAATCCCTCCATTTGGTTCCTTTTTAGATGGTCTAATAAAGCTGTTTTCTCTGGAAATTTAAAAATGTTGATGAAATAGCTTGTTTCACCATCAAGCAAACTGATCTTTAATTATAATAGATGGTTACTCTGTTGTAACGATCCCAGGTACTGTATAGGTACAGTACCCAGTAACGGTACCTTTGTACTGGCTCTCAAAATATCTCTTTCGTCTATGAGCCATGACAAAACACTTTGTAGTCAGTGACAAAAGCCACTTACAAAGTGGTAATTGTTCATCTATCCTGTACCAGGATCAAAGAAAAGGGAGATTGATCGCACATGTTTTCCGCATCTAAACGAACACTAAAATGGCTGGCTGCAGCAATCTGGATTATTGGGGGCATTGTATTGCTGTTGAAAGCAAACAGTCTGTTAACCGAAGCCTATGCACTTCATGTGAATGCGCTCAATATTTGGTTAGCGGCGGCTGGTGGTGTTGCGTTTGGTGGAGTCAAATCGTTTTTTTTATTCCGCAAAAGCTGTCGCCGAAATTTGACTCGTATTGCCGAATTGGAACGGCCGAAAATTTGGCAATTTTATCGACTCAAATTCTTTTTCTTATTGGTAGTGATGATTACAACGGGGGCAACGCTATCTAGGATAGCTCACGGCAATTATCCATTTTTACTTGGTGTGGCAATTTTAGATTTGAGTATTGGGGTGGCATTGCTAAGCAGCAGTGTGTTGTATGGGGAAGTGGCGTTTAGAAGGATAACGGCCGTTCTCTTCCCCAACAAACAATCTTCGCAAATATAATTTGGCATAAAACTCCCACAAGGCAAATCAAACAAACGGCAAACGACCACAATCTTTCACTAAATACTTCTGGCTGAGGCATAGAAGTGGTATGCTTTCACCATACTCACCCGTTGGTAAACCAGGAGGAAACAAATGACCACAACCATTAATCATGATCTATTTTCCGCTTCCATTCAAACCCACTTGAAAAGATTATGTGTCAATATCCCTCACCGCCACGTTGGCAGCTCAGGAAATCGTGCGGCTACCGACTACTTTGAATGCATAATTAAGCAGTTCGGGTTTGAGGTTGACTCTCGCGAATTTAATTGTATTGATTGGGTACATGGCGATGTACAATTAATTGCTGGTGGTGCAACATTCGTTGCCCATCCTAGCCCATATTCACTTTGTTGTGAATTAAAAGCACCACTCGTTGCGGCGGCTACGGTTGATGAATTGCGTGAGGTTGATGTAAACGGCCGTATTCTTCTCCTCCACAGCGCCCTCACCCAAGAACAACTAATGCCCAAAGCCTTTCCCTTCTACAACCCAGAACATCACCAACAAATTATCGCCTTGCTGGAGGAAAAACAACCCGCCGCTATCATCGCCGCCACCGGACGCAATCCGGAACTGGCAGGGGGTTGGTATCCATTCCCACTGTTTGAAGATGGCGATTTTGACATTCCATCCGTGTACATGAAAGATGTAGACGGCGAGCAACTATTGCCGCACGTTGGATCGAAAATTCAGTTGACAGTCGCTTCGCAGCGGATTCCAGCACGAAGCTGCAATGTCATCGCCCGAAAAGGAACCGATCCCAACAAACGGCTCGTCATTTGTGCCCACATCGACACCAAAAAAAACACCCCTGGCGCACTGGATAACGGAACTGGGGTTGCCGTCTTGCTGGGTTTGGCCGAATTATTGACTGATTATGCAGGCGAACTGACGGTAGAAATTGTGGCACTTAACGGTGAAGATTATTATTCAGCCCCCGGCCAACTTGATTACCTGGCACAAAATGCGGAAACAATGGATTCGATTTTGCTGGCAATCAATATGGATTTAGCCGGTGCCAAAGATGCGCCAACGATTTTTTCGCTGTTTGGATTGCCAGAATGGTTGGAAACGGCCGTTCGCACTCACTTCACAAAACAAAATTTCGCAGAAGGCCCCCAATGGTATCAAAGCGACCACTCGATCTTTATCCAAAACGGCCGTCCCGCCATCGCTATCACCTCCGCCAACTTCATGGAACTCTCTACCAATATCACCCACACCCCCAAAGACACCATTGAACTGGTTGATATGCAAAAGCTGGTTAACATCAGCTACACACTACGAGACATTGTGAATCATTTGAATGATCCACAATGAGCCTTCAAAGCAGAATAAAACGCAGATGACACAGGTTTCGACGCAGATGGGACAGATTTAAGAGAGAACTAAAATAAATCTTCTAAATCTGCGTTTTTCTTTGTTAAACAGTGCTTCAATCATCACTATAACCAAACACATCTGCTATAACGCCACCGAATCAACATTTTCATATTGCCGCAGCCGTGGATACCGCCATGCAATCATTCCGGTAAGAAGCAGCGTAGCCAACCCACCCGTTACAATCGCAAATGGTGCACCCAATAAAGATGCCACCAAACCCGCTTCCAATTCTCCCAACTGCGGACCACCCATAAAAAAGACCATGTTCACACTCGTCATGCGACCGCGCAGTTCATCTGGCGTCAGCAGTTGGCGCAATGTCCCGCGAATCACCGTAGAAACTGTATCCCCTGCGCCAGTCAGCCCAAACAGCACATAAGACAAACCAAATATGGTAGACATTCCAAACAAAGCCGTCGCCAATCCATACACGGCAATACTGACAAGCAAAACAACACCTTGTCGCTTGATATCTTTTCTCAAAGCCATGATGGAACCAGCAACAACAGCTCCCACCGGTTGCGCCGTCGCCAACAAACCATATCCTTCAACACCCAATCCAAGTATTTCTGTGGCCACAATCGGCAGCATCGTGCGAGCCGATGCAAAAAAGGTTGCACCAAAATCAAGCAGCATGGTGCTCCAAATCAACTTTGTGCGATAGGTATAACGCACGCCATCAACCAACGCTTGCCAGCCGTAACCTTGGCCATAGCCTTGGGTAGAAACGGCCGCTTTCCCCCGATACCGCATCAACAGCAGCGACACAATCACCGCCGCAAACGAAACCGCATCCACCGCATACACCACCGCCACATCAAACTGACCCACCAGAAAGCCAGCCAGCCCCGGCCCCACAATCGTCGCAATCTGCCACAGCAGCGTATTCAAGCTCACCGCATTTGTCATATGCTCACGCGGCACAATATTGGTCACAATCGACTGCCGCGCCGGTTCGTCAAAAGCAGCCGCCGCTGCCCCCGCCGCACTCAGCAAATAAATCAGCGGAACCGTAATCAAATCAGTAAACGTCAAAATCGCCAGCGTTGCCGAAAAAACAGCAGCGGCCGTTTGTACCCAAATCAACAGCGTGCGCCGGTCCCGCGTATCCGCAAGCACGCCACCCAGCAGCGCAAATATCGCAATCGGAATCACACGCACCAACCCCAAAGACCCCAGCCCCAATGCCCCAGCGCTCAACTCCACCTGCTGCCCAAACAGTGACAGCGAAACAGTCTGATCACGCAGCAGCGCGAAAATGTGCCAACTCACCGCAATGTTTTGCATTTGTGAACCAGTCGTAGAAAGTAAACGGCCGCCCCACAACAACCGAAAATCCCGATGCTGCAACGCCACCAATCTGCCCGATTTGAATGTCATTTCTTGCTCCAAACGTAAAGGTAATAAAACTCAACCATTATGCCCGACACAAGTACAAACAGGTAGAAATTGCCTGCTTTGTGTAGTTTTTTCTTATTTCAAACAGCTGCTCCCCTCAAGATGCACCTGAGTAGTTAATAAACATTCAACCAACGCAACCGAAAAGCTGGTGCGCGAACAGTTCCCATCCATGCGCTATGTTTGTGAACCGCTACCGGGATTGGACAATGCGCGGAATCGCGCCGCACTTACCGCACATGGCGAAATTGTGGCATACACCGATGATGATGTCGTTGTTGATGTCAATTGGGTACGGGGTTTGGCTGAGGTGTTTGTATTGGATGTGGATGTAACGGCCGTTACCGGTCTCGTCCTGCCTCTCGAATTAGAAACCGAATCACAAGCTCTATTCGAAGAGTACGGCGGATTTAGTCGCGGGTTTAACCGAACCTGGAACCGGTCATTGTGAAAAATCTCGATTATACAAAAACGTCTGAAGTGACCAGAAAACCACGTGGGGCAACGGCCGTTATCACCCTCGACCTCAGCACCCCGCTGCAAACCCTGGATGAAGTCACCGCTTACCGGCAAACAACAATTTACGTCCAGCAGCAAGATACGGTTGTGGGAAAAGTGGACATTTGCAACGATTATCATCCCATCAGTGCGCTCCAGCTTCGTGACGAAATTGCGGGGCAGGTGGGCATTCAGCTTTTGGATGCGTGCCAAAATGAAAAGGATGTACCCCGCTTATGGGATGATTTGCAGGATGCGATTCAGCAAAAACTGCGGTCAACATTGGGAATCAAGTCGAAAACGGCCGTTTCCTCCCACCAATCCCCCGTATCCATCGTCATCGCCACCTTTGACCGTCCCGACGATTTAAACAAATGTCTGGCAAGCATTTCGCAGCAAAACAGTAGTCGGCCGATTGAAATTATCGTCGTAGACAACCACGCCACATCAGGCAAAACGTGGCCGGTCGTCTCCGCCTTTCCCGAAGTGACCTATCTGGTCGAAAATCGGCAAGGGTTATCTTTTGCACGCAATGCCGGTGTGGTGGCCAGTCATGGCGACATCATCATTTTTACGGATGATGATGTGGTTGTGGAAGCAGATTGGCTGGAAAAATTGATTGTGCCTTTTGCAGAACCAGACGTCATGGTTGTCACTGGCAATGTGCTGCCACAAAAAATGGATACCGAAGCACAGCGCATGTTTGAGGAGTACGGCGGATTGGGGCGCTGGTTCGCCCACTGGATGCAGCGAAGATACGCTTCTCTTCTATCAAGTACTGCGGTCTGGTTACACCATTGTGTACGAACCCACCGCTCATGTTTGGCACAATCACCGCCAAACACATAAAGCGCTGCGCAAACAGCTTTATGGCTACAGCAAAGGGCATGTCGCCTACCACATCACCACATTTTTGCGCTACCATGATTGGCGTTCTCTTTTTCATCTCTTTTTATGGCTGCCCTATGGACATCTTTGGCGATTCGGCATGAAAGCGATGCGTTGGACAGATTATCCCATCCGCCTCAATGTTTTAGAAATTATGGGCAACTTAGCCGGACCATTTGCACTAATGTTGGCGATTATGGACACATGCCAGACTACATTCGCAAACATGTGGAAGGACACAGCTTTGTTGATATTGGCTGCATGTGGGGGGTGAACGGCGAATACGCCTTCATCGCCGAAGAAGCAGGTGCCACTGACGTGAAAGGGGTGGATGTGTTTGACCCAACCCCTGAGTTTGAAGAGAAAAAACAGGCAAAAAACTCAAATGTTGAATTCATTTTAGGGGATGCAACTCACCCAGACACTTTAGACAAAAATGGACTGTGATTTTCAGCATCTTTTACCGGAAATGCGTGATTTATTTGATACGGCCGTTCAAGGATACGACGTCGTTATCGGCAGCCGTTTTTCCCGTTTGAGCGTATTGCTCAACTACCCCTTCAAAAAAATTGTGGCGAATCGTGCTTCCACACGCTGGCACAGCTGGTGTTGCATCGCCGCTTCCGTGACCTGACCAACAACCTCAAGCTAATGCGCCGCAGCGTGCTTGAAGAAATTGAATTTACGCAGCCAGGATTTGCCATCAATGCCGAAACGGGCCTTTACCCGTTGGTGATGGGCTACAACGTGAAAGAGGTGCCGATTTCCTGGATTAACCGCACACCAGATATGGGGTCTTCCTCAT